>JACDCJ010000160.1 GCA_013817655.1 Actinosomnolentus pattersoniae (SeqCode) | reverse complement strand
CTGCGGTGGTGGGCATGGTCGCCGCCGCGGCCATCCGCATCGGGAAGCGTGCGCTGCACAACGGCGTGATGGTCGGTATCTCGGCCGGTGCCTTCCTCGCCATCTTCGTGGCCCACGTCCCGTTCCCGTTCATCGTACTGGGCGCGGGGTTGGTGGGATTGATCGGGGGTCTGGTCCGCCCGGAGCTGTTCATGCTGCCCGAGGGACATGCCGAGAGCGGGGACACCGCGATCAGAGACGACGGCCTGGCCGCTTCCCACGTCCAAGCTTCAGCCGGGCGAGCCCTGCGCGTGCTCCTTGTCGGGCTTGCGCTGTGGACACTTCCGCTCGTCGCGATCTCGCTCGCGCCGGGATCCCCCGACGTCCTGAGCCAGCAGGCCGTCTTCTTCTCGCAGGCCGCGATGGTCACTTTCGGCGGGGCGTACGCGGTGCTGGCATACATAAACCAGGCGGCCGTCCAGCAATTCGGGTGGCTGCTCCCGGGCCAGATGATCGCGGGACTGGGCCTGGCCGAGAGCACGCCGGGGCCGCTCATCATGGTGACCGAGTTCGTCGGGTTCGTCGGCGCATTCCGGAACCCCGGCGGTCTCGATCCGGTTGTGGCCGGCATCCTCGGGGCCACGGTGGCAACATGGGCCACGTTCGCCCCCTGCTTCCTCTGGATCTTCCTGGGCGCCCCCTACATCGAGCGGCTCCGAGGCAACCGCGCGCTCACCGCGACCCTCTCGGGGATCACGGCGGCCGTCGTCGGCGTCGTGATGAACCTGGCGGTGACGTTCGGCATCCAGACGATGTTCGATCGGGTCCGCACTGTTGAGGTGCTCGGCGGCCCGGTCCCTCTTCCATCACTGGGATCCCTAGACCCGTTTGCGGTCGCCGTCGCGATTGCGAGCTTCGTGGCTCTCTGGAGGTTCAGGCTCAACATCCTGTGGGTCGTCGGGGCCAGCGCGCTCGCCGGGTTGATCAAGGTGCTCGCCGCGTGAGCGAGGCTGTCAGCCGGCGGTGCGCTCCCGGAGGACCTCCAGGTATTCGTCCAGCCGGTCGTAGGTCTTGGCGGCGCCCTCCTCCATTCCGGACTGGAGCATCCCGTCGCGGTCCTCGGCCGAGTCGAAGACCGACGTGCCCGTGATCGTGGTCTTGCCGTCGTGCTCCTCGAACGTGACGGTCTCGACCGAGATGTGGCCGGGCATGCCTTCCCACTCGAACGTCCAGACGAGGCGCTCCGGCCGGACGATCTCACGGAACTCGCCGCGGAATGCGGGGATCTCGCCCTCCGGACCGCGGTGCACGATCCGCCACGTGCCGCCCGGACGGAAGTCCATCTCGCAGCTGCTGAACTCGTACTTCCTCGGACCCCACCAGTTCGACATGTGCTCGCACGAGCTGTGCGCCTCAAAGACGAGGTCGCGCGGCGCGTCGAAGACCCGCGTCATGACGATCTCCCGGTCCGACGGCGTCGTCACCGTGAGCTTGTTACCGCTTGCCCCCATCGCCCTTCTCCTTTGCTCGTCCCTGGAGCTCTTCCAGATACTCGTCCAACCGGTCGTAGCTCTCCTCCCAGAACCGGCGATACCGCTCGGTCCACTCCGCGACCTCTTTGAGCGGTCTCGCCTCGAGCCTGGCGGGCCGCCACTGTCGCTCCCGCCCCCGGGCGACGAGCCCCGCCCGCTCCAGGACCTTCAGATGCTTCGACACCGCGGGTAGAGTCATCGCGAAGGGCTCAGCAAGCTCGGTCACCGATGCCCTCCCCGCCGCCAGCCGTGCGAGGATGGCCCGCCGCGTTGGATCCGCAAGGGCCGCGAAAGTGCGGTCCAGTTGGTCGGTCGCCATCGCCACTAATCCCTTCGGTTAAATAACCTACCGATAAAGTACGGGGAAACCGGCAAGGCGTCAAGCTGCCCCCCCCCGGACTCTCGACCGGGCTATAGCTTCAGCGCGGCTTCATCCTTCGCTGGCTCATCTCGATCAGCTGCTTGAGCGCGGCCAGGCGCTCGCCACCAGGCCTTCCTTTCGTCGGCCACGTCGGCGTCCGGCTGCCGCTCGTGGAACGCTCCCATCCTCGGCCGAGCCAGCGAGCGATTCGGCTTGGGAACGGCGCGAGGCACCTCACCCGTCCAGCAGGTCGAACCACTGCGCCACCCGCGGCCGGTCGCCTTGCTGACCGCCTCTTCGGAGGCTGTGGGCTCGAACGTCAGGAGGCCTCTCCCTCCCAGGGCGACATCAGCTGAAAGTAGTTACCGTCTGGATCGGCGAAGGTCGCAAGAACAACACCACCTACGAGTGGGACTACGCGGGGCGGGTCACCAGGGTCACCGACGCGCTCGGCCACGTCCAGTCCAAGGGGTACGACTCGCAGAGCAACGTCACCGATTTCACCGACGCGACGCCCGCCGCGAACCAGGTCATCCTCGGCTATGACCCGAGCAACAACCTGCAGGATCTCACGCTTCCCACGGACGCCGAGGCGGGATGGATCTACGGCGACGCGGCGCACCCCCACTCGCCCACCCAGTTCACCGACCTTCAGGGGAACAGCTTCGGCTACGAGTACGACGGGGCGGGCAACCTGAAGAAGGTGCGCCAACTCGGGCGGGATCGTCTTCGACTACCTGTGGAACACGAACGGCACGCTCGCCTGGACGGAGAGCTCGAAGAACGACAAGGCCCACTACAGCTACTTCAACGCCCCCCAGTCGAACCTCAAGGGCATCGACTATCCGGGCACCCGCCTCGGGGACGTGAGCTTCACCTACGACACCGCGATCAGCCGCCTCGCCACGATGACGGACGGCAAGGGGCAGCTCTGGAGCTTCGAGTACGACGCCCCGACTGTCCCGACTCAGCCACGAACGGACCAAGCTTTTGCACGCCTACTACAAGGGCCTGTTTCCCGATGACGAGCTGTTCAAGGCCGAGCAGGCCCGCATCAGCCGGGAGATCGAGCAAGCGAACCAAGTGGTAGCCGTCAAGAACTTCGAGTTCGCCGAGATCGAGGAGATCATCACGAAGGCCCTGGACATAGCCTCCAACTTCCAGACCGCTTACAACGGAGCGCCAGAGGAGGTTCGGCGTAGGTTCAACCACACGTTCTTTGAGCGGATCTTCGTGGACACCGACGGGGTTATGCGGTCGCAGCTGACGGAGGGTTTCGCGGCCGTGGCGGCCGCGGCATTCGCCACGCGGTATGAGAGGGAGATGCCTGAACCTGCTTCTTTCAGGGGTGCGTTTAAGTAAGGGTCCTTTGGTGGAGGTTGTCAAGCTCCGGTTGATGCTTGACGGATCGTAGTCGGGTGATCGTTGACGTGTAGCCCATCGGCTCTGACCTTCCGTACCCTCCCTTCTCGAGCGCGGGCGACGGTCCTGATGAGGTGGTTCTTGCTCCAGACCTGGATCAGGCTGGCATCGACGAAGACGTCGACCAGCTCGCCCTTGTAGGCGTTGGTGACGGAGAACAGCTGATTGTCCACCGAGACCATCCCGTTCGATCCGACCCGCCGCAGGACCCACTGGCCCCGGTGGTCCTCCCTGGCATCGACCGGCACGGAGACCCGGCCCTTGGCCAGGGGGGCGAGGCGGAACCGCTCGGCCGGGGTGGCCATCTCCAGGGCCTGGTGGGGGCGGGTGGTGTTGTAGTCCACCACCCAGGCATCGAGGGCGGCCTGGGCCGCTTCCATCGAAGGGAACGTCCGGTCGGCCAGGAACTCTCGGCGAAGGCTCTGGTGGAACCGCTCGATCTTGCCCGTGGTGGTGGGCGAGCGGACCCCGGTGTGGCGGTGGGAGATGCCCTTCTCCCGGCAGATCCGGTCGAACAGCACCTCCACCGGCTGGGGTCCGAACCTCCCGGTGAACACCTTGCCGTTGTCGGTGAGGATCTCATCGGGGATGCCCCAGCGAGCGAGGGAGGCGCCGAGGACCTCGCACACCGCCTTGGAGATCGCGCGGGTCACGAGCCCCGCGGCCACGCAGAACCGGCTGTGGTCGTCGATCCCGGTGACCACCTTGAGCTCGGTGCCGTCCTCGAGCAGTACCCCGCCCATCACGTCCATCTGCCAAAGTTGCATCGGCCGCTCACGCTCCCACCGGCGGTACTCGTCCCGTCGCTTGCGCCGGCGCCGGAGCTCGATGAGGCCGTGGCGCCTAAGACACCGGTAGATCGATGACCGGGAGGGAACGGGAGCCACGCCCGACCTGGCGAGGTGGTGCTCCAGGCGCCGGGGTCCCCACCCGGGGTGCTCCCTGCGGAGTTCGCAGATCGTCGCCTCGACCTCGGCGTCGGTTTGATGGGGGCAGCTGCCTGGCCGGTGGGACCGGTCGGCGAGCGCAGCCAGGCCGCCCGCCTCGTAGCGGGCGATCCATGCATGCAGGGTCTGGCGGGACACGCCCACCCGGCGGGCGACCTCGACCACCTTCCACCCGTCCTGCACCACTTCCAGCACCGCTTGGTACCGCTGTTCCATGACGCTGAGCTCCACCAGCACGGCCCACCTCCTGCTCGATCGGGAGATGGGA
>JACDCJ010000020.1 GCA_013817655.1 Actinosomnolentus pattersoniae (SeqCode) | reverse complement strand
GACCTATCCCGAGCAGCTGTATCCGTTCGACTACGAGTACCAGTGGCGCGACGAGAAGGGCGCCCACATCGTCGACTACATCGAGGGGCAGGACGTCATGACCTGGGTGACCCAGGGCACCGTCGCGGATCGGACGGCCGAGCACATCGGCAAGTCCGACATCGGGGTCACGATGCTCCGGCGGATGTTCCGCGAGAACATGGCGGCCGTCAAGGACGGCCGCGATCCCCTGGGGGTGATCCGGGAGCCCCACGAGCGGATCGACCTGCCCTGCGAGCGCTCGAAGTTCGGGTCCGGGGCGGAGTTCGCCCTCCAGTGGATCGACCGGGGATCGTCCCGGTACTCGCCGCAGGCCGACATGCTGAAGAAGCTCCACATCGCCGCGGCGCAGGCCCGTGGCGAGGTGGCTCCCGCCGGAGCGTCATCCTGAGCGACGAGCGGCCCACTACCAGCGAGGGGCAGCCGCGTCTCACCGGCGAGCGCTGGTGGGACGCCGACCGCAAGCGCCACGTCGACGACCTGCCCAGGCACTGCCCGCGGTGCGCCGCGGTCCTCGACCTCGAGAGCGGAATCTCGGTGGAGTACTGGGAGGCCGATCGGCGCGTCTACCACACGTGGTGCCAGGCATGCGATTGGGCCGGCGACATCATCAAGGTCGACCGCATGGTGGGTCACGAGGGCGCCGACTGAGCCGAAGCACTCGCGCGGAAGCCTGGCGGGATATGTAGCAGAACTCGGGGCCCCTCGCTTTCGTCGGTAAGGGTGCGATGGAGTGGAACTCTCGACGGCGGCGCCGGCTCCCTAAACGAAACCTTCCTCGCCGGTGTCTTTCTCAGGGATGACCGAGCCCGGGACCAGGGTGTCCGAGGATGTGGTGGGCGAAGAAACCAAAGCCGAAGGCATCCATCGGTTCGAGGCGTTCTTCGATGCGGAGCGGCGACGCCTGTACGGCACGCTCTGCCTGGTGACCGAGAACAGAGCGGAGGCTGAGGAACTGATGCAGGAGGCTTTCCTTCGGCTGTGGGAGCGGTGGCACACGGTCGGCACGCTCGACGACCCGACAGCCTACCTCTACCGCACCGCGTTCAACCTGTTCAGGAACCGCATCAGGCGCACGGTGCGAGCCGCACGACGGATGCTCCGCCCGCAGCCGCCGGCCGACGAGTTCGCTGCCGTGGACGAGCGTGAGGACCTCCTGGCCGCCCTGCGGGCGCTTTCGCCCCGTCAGCGGGCGGCCGTGGTCCTCCTCGACCTCATGGACTACACATCCGAGGCCGCCGGCCAACTGCTTGCCGTGAGGCCGGCGACCGCACGGGCCCTGGCCTTCCAAGCCCGTCAGGCCCTGCGGGCGTCGATGAAGCACGAGGGGGGCGGCGATGAGTGATCTCGGACCGGTCCTCGAGCGGATCAGGGACCGTTTCGTCCCGCCGGAGGGCGCCTTCGACCGCCTGGTCGCCCGGCGCGCTCGGAAGCGACGGAACCAGAGGGCCGGAGCGGCCGTCGTGGCGTTGATCCTGTTCGGAGGCACGGTGGCCGGGCTGTGGAGCGCGGCCCGTCTCGCATCCACGCCGCCTGCCTCCTCGCCCGGAGCGCTACCCGGGCATGCCCTGGACGTGGCGGCCGGGGACGGGTCGGTCTGGGTCCTCACGTGCGACCGACGTTGTGACGACGACGGCAGGCGCAGCGAGGGAAGCCTGGTCCGCATCGACCCCACCACCAGGCGGGCGGAGGCATCGGTGGCCGTGTCCCGGCCCCACACCTTGGCGGTCGGAGAGGGAGGGGTGTGGGTCGTGGACTTTTGGGGAGGGGCTGTGACCCGCTTCGACCCAGAGACCCTGCGGCCCGCGGCCACCATTGAGCTCACATTGCCGTACGAAGTCGCCCCGGGGGATCGCGCCTTCCTCCCCCTCCACGTGGCTACTGGGGAGGGGGCCGTGTGGGTGAGCACGGCCCGGGGTGCGGTGGCAAGGATCGACCCCGCGAGGAACCGGGTGTCGCGTGTGATCGAGCTCAGTCCGGCTCTGACGTATGACGTGGCCGTGGGAGAGGGCGCCGTCTGGGTGGGTGAGGTTCCGGGGGTGAGGCGGATCGATCCCGAGACCGGCGAGGTCACCGAATCCCTCGACCTCGGCGTCCAGCCAAACGCTGTCCTGGTGGCGGGGGGAAGCGTGTGGGTGGATGGGCTCGAGGTCACATGGGGCGGGCCCGCGGAGGGCTACAGGTGGGCCGGCGGGCGCGTTCTACTCCGCCTGGACCCCAGCACCGGACTGGTTCGGCTCCGGATTCCGCTGCCATCGGTCGCGCGCGTGGCCGTGGGCGAGGGGGTCGCCTGGGCCTCCGACGCCGAAGGGACTCTCGTGGCCTTCGGCTCGGATGACGGCCAGGCGATCGGGGCGCCTCTGCCAAGCGCCGGCGGCATCCTCGCCCCGGACGGCGGCGCCGTTTGGGTGGTGAACGGCCAGCACGTGTGGAAGGTCAAGCTATGCCCCACCGGGCCCTGCATGGAGCCGCAGACCTCCCTGAGCCCGTCCCCATCTACCTCGCCCCCGCCAGTCCCGGAGACGTACCGAGAGGCAGACCGGGTCGGGGCGTCATCCTCCGTTCGGAAGCACCGATCCGGTTGGATCGACCTCGGAGGCGTGCCCGGGTAGTCGGGAGGGTAGAACACCCCGCCGTATGCGGCGAACTCGGCCCAGGGCGGACAGAAGAAGAGACTGTCGAGGTCGCGAGCCTCCTCGCCCAGACTCGGCGACGGGGACATCGGAGGAGACGTCTGAGCCGTCTCGGGCTCATCCGGGGACCCGGGTCGCGACCAGAGCTCAAACGCCACCGCGGCCACAAGGACGACGACGACCGCAGACACGACGGCGGGGCGACGCCATCTCATCACCTCCCAACAGACGACGTTCAGGGCAGCCCGGTTCTGGCGGCTGCCATGTCCGGATCCCGGGGAAGAGCGGATGCCTCAAGCGTTCGTCGCGGGGGGAACGAATGGCCAGGTCCTCTTCCACTTCCTGACCAAACGCTCGGAGCCCTGGGCCGAGGCCGGAGTGTGGCGAGTTGGCTCTGGCCCACTGGGCTTTGGCTTGCAAGAAACACAGAAGGGGTGCCGCGCTCGGACACCCCTTCTGACGTGCACAGCTTTCGCCTTCGTCGCGGGGACAGGATTTGAACCTGTGACCTCTGGGTTATGAGCCCGCTCATGGCCGTGGTAGCCCGTCCATCCCATAGCGTCCCGTCCACGAAAGTGCTGGTCAGAAGGGCTGCCGCCGGGACGGACTATCACACGCTGGACGGCATGGACGCAGCGGACGGCAGAAGAATGGCAGAAGAATGGCAGAAGTTTGGAGGGACCTCCTCGAGCACCCCCCTTGGATCCGCAGCGGAGGCAGCCGCACGGCTCGCAGCACCAGTCGCCGGGTTCGGCCGGGGGATCAGGCTGGATGAGGCCACCGAGGCAGCGGGGGGCAAGGCATCGGCTCTCTCCTAGGACACCCGGGCACCTGATCGGGGATCTCTAGACCGGCGTCCATGTTCCACACCCATTGGATTCAAACCACGCAGCGTTGATTACTACCGTCAGGGGGCCGTTGCCGAAGAAGTTGTCGATGATGTCGCTGGTGTCGCTCGAGCCGAGCTTGGCCCAGTAGCAGTTGGTCCCTCCCTGCGTGTGGTAGGTCCCTGATTGGATATCCAACCCCACCTTGAACAGCCCATCGCTGAACTGCCGGCGCTCCACGACTGTCACAGCGGCGGCTCGAGCGTCCAGCCCTCGCTCCCGCTCGTCTTGCCGTCGCTCGCGCGCGTCGAGTTCTGCCTGTCGCTCGTCGAGACTGGTTGCGCGGGCATCTAGCTCTGCCTCTCGCTCGTCCAGTCGTCCCACCTGGTCGGAGAGTCCGGCGTTCTCGCTCTCGAGGTCGGTGACCCGAGCTTCAAGGCCGCTGATCTGATCCTCGGCGGCTACGTTGTCGGCCTCGAGCCTCGATATCTCACCAACGGCTGAACTCAATGCGCCATCCAGCCGCGAGACCTCCTCATCTGCTCGAGCGAGCTCGCTTCCCTTGTCTAGGTACAGGACCGTCATCAGGATGCCGAGCAGAAACAACAACGCTATGGGGACGAGGAGGGTCCAGTGATCCAGAACGAATCGCCACACACCGGGTGATCTTCCAGGCGGCGGCCCGGGTGTCGCCGAGGGAAAAGGAGAGACCTGAGCCATTTGCAGACTCCTTCATGCGGGACAGCGCATTCTCCCCACAGCGGCGCCCGAAGTCCAGGCAGGATCCCCTCACGCATGGCGCCGCGCCTCGAGCTCGCATAGCCTTGCGCCGTGGCGAGGAGCACGAACGAGCAGAGCGTCCTTCGCTACTGGAGGGACGTGTGGAGCAAGGGTGATCTGCGTGCGGTCGGAGAGTTCTACGCCCAGACCTTCCGACTGAACGGTGAGGAGGAGACGGTCGAGCGGTTCGCCGAGCACGTCGAGGCGTGGCGGGCGCATTTCGAAGACTTCACCGCGGAGGTCGACAAGCTGTTCACCTGCGGTGACGTCGTCGTGGGTCGAGCGATCTTCCGCGGACGGCATGTCGGGGACTTATGGTCTGTCCCGGCGACGGGCAAGATGACCGAGGTGACCGGCATCGACGTCTTCGAGTTCGAGGGTGGCCACGTGGTCGATCACTGGCATGAGGCGGACCATTTCGCGATGCTCCAGCAGATGGGCGCGGAGCCTCGGCCGGCGTAGACCCTCCGGATGGCGCGGCAGAACGCATGGACGATCCAGGGCCGGGGGCCGGGCGTGGTTCAGTGGCCTCGCCTTAGGTAACCTTGCGCACGTCGTTGCTCTGTGCTTGGATTCGACCAGGCATTCATCGCAGAAAGGATGGAACAATGTTCGCGAGAGTGACGATGACTTCGACTTCGGCATCCGCCGAGCAGGCTGAAGACCCCACGCGCGTCCTCCAAGAACGAGTCCTCCCAGCAGCCCGGCAGCTGCCCGGCTTCAAGGGCGTGCTGAGCCTCATGGACCGACAGACGGGGAAGCTGCTGTCCGTAACGCTGTGGGAATCCGAACAGGCCATGCGAGACAGCGAGGAGGCCTCTAACCGGATTCGTCAGGATGCGGTGAAAGCGATGGGGGCTGGAACGCCAACCGTCGAGAGATACGAGGTCGTCCTCGACGAGCGCGCATAGGGCATCGCTCCGACCCAACCCGGTGTGTGTGTTGGAAAGCCGCTGAACGCGCGTATTCGGCGACTGTTCGTTTAGCTGACTAACGAGCGCATCTCTTTTGCGCGGAACCGTCGTTCTGCGAACGAGGCTGGGCATCGAGCGGATGCAGACCCACCGCTGTCCCGACATCTCCCCGGCCAAGAAGGTGGAAAACTCCAGGAGCACCCACTACCCACAGCGACAACCGCGATGGCCGCGGCCGGGGAGCGTCCGCCCCTTGAGGCGTGGCGAGCGCGACGATGGGGGCCGTGAGCTGGGCGTTCGCCAGCCGCTGCGCTCGGTGACGGCAAGTCTCAGGGATTGGCCGTTAGCGGCCTCCAGAGCCACGGAGAGCCATTTCAGTCCCTCACAACGTAAATGCCCCATCGAGCCTAAGAACGCTCCCTGGCCTGCGGAAAAGGGCCCGTAGCCGTGGAAAACCCGCGGAAAAAAGGAAAACCGCGCCGGAACCGTAATCTGCCGCGGTCCGCGGACCGGAACGGTCCGAACACATCGCCGACCGGTGCTACCCCACCCTCAAGGGATTCGTCAGCCTGCTTGACGACTTCATTCGTCAATGCGCTTGACTTCTTTCGCTTCCGCTGCGTCGGCTGCGGCACGTCGCGGCGCGTAGAACTTCTCGGCGATGAGGGCCTCAACTGCTGCGCCCGAGGCATTCCGGAACGCCGTTGCTGTCTCCGAGACGTGGGGTGTGTTCACGGAGCGCCGGTTCATGCGGCGGACGCAGGCCGGCGCGTTCAGCATCGGGGCGGAGCATGGACGCTATGAGCCTCTGCGCATCCTTCGCAGCCCATGCCCGCAAGAGGGCCTTGCCCCACGCCGACTCAACGACAGCCTTCGCGAAGTCGCGCGAGGCCTCGCACTCGAGCGCGTCGAACTCTTCCGCCTTCTCGGCCCAGCCGCGCACCATCGCATCATCGAACGCTCGCACGGCATCGCGGCGGATGCCGGCCACCCGCTCCTCCTCGGCCTGCCGGGCCTCCTCGATGGCCGCCACCTTCGCGGCTGCCGCCTCATGGGCCTTGCGGGCCCTCTCAGCCTCGCTTCGGAGCTTCACTTCATCGAATGTGATTCCCCGCCTCGGTGAGATCCCGCTGCAACGAATCACGGCCCGACTGCTCGTGGACCTTTACGAGGACCTGCTCAAGACCGGGAGTCGCACGAGAGGACCGCTCTCGGCCAAGTCCGTCCGCAACATCCACGGGATGATCCACCAGGCGCTCGGGGACGCCGTTCGGTGGGGACGACTAGCCAGGAGCCCTGCCGACCAGGCCACGCCACCTCGACGCCGGCCGGTGGAGATGAAGACGTGGAGGGCCGAGGAGCTCGGAACGTTCCTGGGCCACGTTCGGGAAGACCGGCTGTCCGCGGCGTGGCTGCTGCTGGCCACCACGGGAATGCGCCGGGGCGAGCTTCTCGGGCTCCGGTGGGAGGACGTGGACCTCGAAGCGGGGCGCGCGGCGATTCGCCGAACTTGGATCGTCGTGGACGGCCACGCGGAGGCGTCCACTCCTAAGACGGCCAAAGGGCGACGCACGGTGCCGCTAGCAGCCGAGACCGTCGCCGCCCTCAAGGCTCACCGGGTCTCACAGCTCGAGGAGCGGGTGGCTCTCGGTCCCGGATATCAGGACAGCGGGCTCGTGTTCTGCCGGGAGGATGGCGCACCCCTTCACCCGGACTCGCTCTCCCAGGCGTTCGAGCGCCGCACCGCCGCGGCTGGCCTGCCCAGGATCCGACTGCACGATGTCCGGCACAGCTACGCCACGGTGGCCCTGCGCGCGGGTATCCCCGCAAAGGTGGTCTCGGAGATCCTGGGACACGCCAACATCGGGATCACGCTGGACACGTACAGCCATGTCATCCCCACGATGGCTGAGGAAGCGGCGGCCACCGTGGCCGCTCTGATCTTGCCTTCGGCCGCATCCGAGTAGCGGCAGAAGAATGGCAGAAGTCAGGCCCCCGGGGATCCCCCGGGCCTTCGATTTAGGGGCTCTGACCTGCTGCTTCCTCGTCGCGGGGACAGGATTTGAACCTGTGACCTCTGGGTTATGAGCCCAGCGAGCTACCGGACTGCTCCACCCCGCAGGCCCATGCTAGCAGCGCTCCTTCGACGCGCCAACGGAGAGAAGGGGCCTCAGCCGGTCGGCGATGCGCTCGGGGTGGCCGACGGAGCGGAGGGTGACGGGAGCGGCGTCCCGGATGTGAGCGCGTTCGCCTGTTGCACCAGCTCGATGCCGAGGTTGATCTCGCTCTGGTACGTGGCGAGATCGCCCGCGATCAGCGCCTGCTGGGCCAGGTCGAAGTGCCGGTCCGCCTCGGCGAGAAGGGCCGCCACGTCGTTCGACGGGGGCTCGGTCGGCGGCGGCTCCTCCGGAGGCGGCTCCGTGGGTGGCGCGGCGAGGAAGGATACCTGAACGGCCTCCGCCAGCGTGTCGCCCAACCCGACCCGACCCCCGTTCACGACCGCCACGCGCTTCAGCTCCGGGATCGCGTTCTGCTGCGCAGACTCGACGAAGATCGGCTGGACGTACAGGAACGAGTCCTCGACGGGCACCACCAGCAGGTCCCCCAGCTTGACCAGCGACCCCTGAACGTCGAGGAGACTGATCTCCCGGGCGACGTTCGGATCGTTGTCGACGCGGGCCCGGGCCTGCTGCGGCCCGTCCACCGTCTGGTTACCGGTGAACTCGACCGCGGTGAGCTCCCCGTAGTTCTCCGGGTCGGACCGGGCCGCGAGGTAGGCGACCATGTTCGGCCGGTCGGCCGGCGTGAGCGGCTGAAACAGGACGAACTCCTCGTCGGGGTCCTGGGGCAGCTTCAAGAGCACGTAGTAGGGCCGCCCCGGCTCCTCGGCCGGGCGGGCGGCGGGAGTGGTGGACAGTGCGTTGGGGCGGGCCCAGAAAAGCTCCCGCCCGTAGAACGTCTCCGCGTTCGTCACATGGTAGTTCGAGAACTGCTCGGCCTGGACCTGAAGGAGGTTCTCCGGATAGCGGAAGTGCGCTCGCAGCTCCTCGGATGCGAGCGAGCCATCGGTGAACAGGTCGGGAAAGGCGCGCATCCATACCTGGATGAGGGGGTCGCCGGGATCGACGACGTAGAAGGTCACCGTTCCGTCGTAGGCATCCACCACGACCTTGACCGAGTTCCGGATGTAGTTCGTGCGCCCGGCGAGGTCTCCCGACGTCGCCTCCGTCAGGTCCAAGTGCTGGGAGTACGGGTAGCGGTCGGTGGTCGTATAGGCGTCTTGAATGAAGACGATCCTTCCGTCGATGATCGCCGCGTAGGGATCCCCGTCGTAGCGGAGGAACGGCGCGGACTTGCGGATGCGCTCTTCGACATCCCGGTAGATGAGGATCTTGCTCTGCTCGTCGATCAGTCCGGAGATGAGCAGGTTGATGTCCCGGTAGCGGTAGGCGAACAGCAGTTGGCGGAAGAAGCCGCCGATGGAGATCCCTCCCTGTCCCGCGTAGCGGTTGGAGACCCGCTGTCCCGCGGGATTCGGGTAGTTCAGCTCTCGCTGACCGCGGCCGCCGACCACCACGTACGGCACCTCCGACAGCTCCCCGTAGTAGAGCTGCGCCCCCTCGTCGGACCCCAGGGCGATCCCAGGCTCGCCGCGGGGCGGGACGTCCCGCAGAACGAAGTCCGGCGCGCCCTCCGCCGTCACCGAATTCACCTGGCTCGCCGCCGCCCCAAGGCCGTGCGTGTACACCAGGTGCCGGTTCTGCCAGGTGTTCCCTCCGCCGGGAATGCCGCTCTGGTCGATCTCTCGGGGCGAGAGCATGACTACCCGACGCTCGCCGTCGATCTCGTAACGGTCGACGTCGACGTCGACGAACTCGTAGTAGGGCTGGACGCGCTGAAGCTGGAGATAGGCGTCGGCCAGGATGGGCGGGCTCCACAGCCGGATGTTCTGCACGGTGGCCTGGTTCGCCTCGACCTGCTCGGCGGTGACGTCCTCGCCGACCTCCTCTTCCTGTCGAAGATCGACGTCCTCGAGCCCGAAGGCGAACCGCGTGGCGGCGATGTTTCGATCGATGAAGGGCGCCTCACGCTGCAACTCCTGCGGGTTCACGGAGAAGCTTTGCACGGCCGTGGGGAAGATGGCGCCGGCCACCACCGAGGTCAGCGCGAGCAGCCCGATCCCCAGCACGGGAAGCGCCCATCCGCGGAACCGGATGTTGACCAGGAAGAGCAGCGCGCACGCGATGGCTATGAACACGAGCAGCTTCAGGGCGGGAAGGTGCGCATGGATGTCGGTATATGAGGCCCCCGTCACGACGCCACGGGGAGAGACGAGGAGGTCGAACCGGCCGAGGTAATAGCCCCAGGCCTTGACTAGGACGATCAGGCCGAGGAGGACGGACAGATGGGCCTTGACCTGGGGCATGACTTTCTCGCCCGCGGCCTGCGTCCGGATGCCGCCCGACAGGTAGTGGGCGACCCCCACGAGTAGGGTCACCCCCACGAGCGCCGAGAAGAGCCATCCCTGAAGGAACTTGTGGAACGGGAGCACGAAGATATAGAAGGCCGGGTTCCGTCCGAACAACGGGTCGGCCTGGCCGGCGAACGAGACGTCGCCCACCGAGCGCCAGAGCAGGAACGTCTCCCACTGACCGCTCGCGGCTAAGCCGACGAAGAGGGCGATGAGGGCCGAGAAGCCCAGGATCACCCAGCGGGCGTGCGGCTCGATCGCCGCCCGGTATCGCTCGATCACCTCCTGCTCTGGGGAGAAGGCCCGAAAGCGCGGGGCGATGCGCTGGGCGATCAGCAGGTTCAGCGCGAGGATCGCGAAGAAGGTGATCCCGAAGACGACCCCCAGAAGCACCTTCGTCCACAGAACGCTCCAGAAGACGGTGGAGAACCCCACCTCGCGGAACCAGAGGAGATCGATGTAGAAACCGGACAACCCACCCAGAAGGCTCGCCAGGGCGACGATCGCAGCCACCACGAGGAACATCCATCGGCGGCGCCCTCGTCCTATCGGTCGCGTGGCCATTCGGCTCCCACCCTCCAAAGGAAGTGCGACAAGCCTAGCGGACGCGTCGGCGACGGGGGATTCGGATTCTCATGCCGTGCGTTCGAGATAGCGAACAGCGTCTCGAAACGTGTCCACCGGTACGATCGCGATGTCCCGGGCGACGGACCGGGCTGCCGCGGCGTTCTCGACTGGGACGAAGAAGATGCTGGCGCCGGCGTCCTCGGCTGCTACCACCTTCTCCTCCACCCCACCGATCGCCTCGACCTCCCCCTCCAGCGTGATGGTGCCGGTCCCGGCGATCACCCGTCCACGGCTGAGGTCCTCGGGCGTGAGAAGCTCGATGACGCCGAGTGTCCACATGAGACCTGCCGACGGCCCGCCGATGTCGCCGCTCTCGATGGTCAGGGGGAATGGGAAGTTGTGCACGGGCGCGATCCCGATGGCGGGCCCGTCGATCCCGGGGACCCGTGCGGGCCGGATGTTCACCTGACGTGTCTCGCCGCCGGCCTCGACCGTGAACCGAAGCGATCGCTCTGTGCCGGCCTCGTCGATCCGAGCCCTGAGGTCAGCGAGATCGTCCAACGCCAGGCCGTCGATTCGAGTGATGAGGTCTCCGGGAAACAGCCTTCCCTCAGCGGGGGACTCCGGCACGACGCTCTCGACCAGGATGCCCGGGCGTCGGTCCTCCGGGTAACCGCCGTACGCCGTGAGGGCGACGACCGCCGCGTCGATCTTGCTGGTGTCCATCTGAGAGAGCGCGACCTCGAACTCCTCCTCAGGCGTCTGCCCCGGAGGCACGATCTCCTCCTCGGGTACCACCGCTCTGGCCGGGTCGAGCCAGGCAGCGATGAGCCGGTAGATGTTGGGTCTGGAGAACCGAACCGCCGTGAGAAGGAAACGACCGTCGGTCGGGTACGTCCGCGTGCCATCTATATGGATAAGTGGCTCGACGTCTCGTGCGGGCCCTGGCCCGAGCACGTAGTACGGCAACGTCACCCTGTCCAACACGAAGGCCAGGGCGATGAGCGGAACGAGGAAGGCCAGCTTCCGCCACAACGGTCGCCTCTGGCCGAGCGAATCCCTGCCTTCCGCCGAAGGCGTCTCGTCCCGTTCCGAATGCGCGTCGAGATCGGTCATCGTTGGCCTTCCGGTCCATGCTACGTGGACGCCACCGACAGGGCCGCGGGCGGCCTAAGCTTGAGGCGTGCAGATCCTGGGCATCGGGCTGATCGGCGGTGGCATCACGCTGCTCGCCTGGTTCCTGGCGAGCCAGGCCCCCGGCCGCCCACCGTCCTCACCGCCTCACCGAGGTCGAAACCGAGTTCGCTTCTCGTCGAGCTTCGACCTCACCGCGCCCGTCGCCACCGTGACCTCATCATCCCCGCTGCTGCTGAGGAAGGACGAGCGGTCCTTCGGTCGCCGCCTGCTGGGACTGGGGTGGCTCATCGTGCTGATCGCGTTGGTGGCAGCCGCCATCGCGGCCGCGATTCTCGGTCTCGGGCGCCTGATCGTCGACGCCATGACGGCGTACTTCGAGTCAGCCTGAGCGACTCCCGGCCCCCGCGTCACCATCGATTTCCGGGGTTACGTCGCGAAGCTCCCGGATCAGCGACTCATGGAGCTGGTCGTCGTCTCGGATCTTCGCGTCGAGGTTGTACTCGCCAGCGAACGCAGCGAGCGCGGCGCGTGTGGCCTCGTCCAGCTCCCCGCTGACCGGTCCCTCGTACCGACCGAGCGATCGCAGGCGTACCTGCAGGTCCTTCACGGTCTCAGCTGAGGCGGCGACCAGTGGGTCCTCACGCACCAGGTACTCCCGGTCGTAGACCGAGAACACCCTGAGCAGCTCCCGAACCGGCTCCGCGTGATCGTCCACGCGAAGATCGATGTACCGATCCGACCGGCCACCGTACCCGCCTCCCTCCCGGACGACGAGCAGGGCGGCGGACTGCTTCCCACGACGGTCCCCGCCCGCGGCTTCGCCCGCCGAAAGCGCGTCGAGCAACCGGTCGACGAGTTCCCCCGGCGCCTCTTCGAACGTCCGGGCCATGGCTTGGACGACCTCGGGTCCGGTGAGGATGTTTCCCTGGCACGCGAACCCTTCGCCGGTGATTCCGCCGGCCCACGGCATGCACCCCTCGCCGGTGTAAGAGGCGGCGCGGCCCGCCCGATCGACGAGGCCGACCTGCCGATCACGCACGGCCTCGTCGTCCTCGAGGAGCGAGGCGAGGACGTCCTCGGCGTCTAGGTTCTCCGCCAGCATGGCGAGCCCGGCGGGGCCATAAGAGACGTTCGCCCACGCCTGGGTGGCCACGGCGCCGGCCCCGGCGGCGGCCCACGGCACCACGGCCCCGACCGCGGGGAACTTCGACGCGACTGCCACGCCCCAGTCCCCGGACACCGAGTCGCACGCCACGATCGAGAAGGTCAACGCCGGCTCCCCATGGGAACGGTCAAGACTTGGAGCTTCCCGCGAAGAAGGCCGAACCGTTGTCCGGAAGGTACTCGAGGAGCCGGCCGGCCCCCTCGACCACCGTCGTGAGGGGCTGCTCCGTGACGTGGACGGGCACCTCGCACTCCTGCGCAAGGCGCATGTCAAGGCCCTTCAGCATTGCTCCGCCCCCCGTTAGGAAGACGCCCGTCTCCAGCACGTCGTGCGCCAGCTCGGGAGGTGCCTCCGCAAGCGCCTCACGCGTCGTCTCGACGATCCCGCGCACCGCCTCCCCGAGGGCCTCCCGGATCTCCCCCGGGGTGATCGTGACCACCTTCGGCATCCCCGTCGTCATCTCCCGGCCCCGTACCTGTGCGGGGCGCGCGCCGGCAGCGGGATAGGCGGAGCCCATCTGTATCTTGATCTTCTCGGCGGTGGTCTCCCCGATGGCGACGCCGTGCCGCTTCTTGATCAGCCGCTGGATCGCGGCGTCCATGTCGAATCCTCCGATCCGGATCGCCTTTCCTGTCACGACGCCACCCATCGCGATGACCCCGATCTCCGTCGTTCCACCCCCGACGTCCACCACGAGGTTGCCGAGCGGCTCCTGGATCGGCAGCCCGGCGCCGATTGCGGCGGCCAGCGGCTCCTCCACCAACGCGACCGAGCGCGCCCCCGCGCTCGTCACGGCGTCCTCGACGGCGCGCCGCTCGACCTCGGTGATCGCGGAGGGGACGCAGACCAAAACGCGGGGCTTTGGGAACCGGCCCACGCCGACCATGTTCAGAATCAACCGAATCATCTGCTGGGTGAGCTCGAAGTCCGTGATGACGCCACGCATGATGGGCCGCGCCGCGACCACGCTCGCAGGGCTGCGTCCGATCAGCTCCCACGCCTCCCGGCCAACCGCGAGGACATCGCCGTTGCGCGAGTTCATGGCCACGACCGTGGGCTCGTCGAACACGATGCCCTTCCCCCGCTGGAACACCAGGGTGTTCGCTGTGCCGAGGTCGATGGCCAGGTCGCGCTTGCTCATCTCACGAGCCCATCACCCACTGAGCCTGCCCGTCGGTCCGGCGCTCCTTCTTCCAGATCGGCACGTCGTCCTTGATGCGCTCGATGCCGTGGCGGGCCGCCTCGAAGGCCTCGGCGCGATGAGGCGCCGAGCAACACACGAGCACGGATACCTCACCCACCTCGAGCCGCCCCATCCTATGCAGCAGGGCTGCCCTGCCGATCGGCCACCCCTCGAGGATCTCTGCTCCGATGTCTCTCAACCGGTCTGACGCCCGCTCCCGCCACGCCTCGTAGTCCAGACCGACCACGTCCCCCGCCGCGGAGTGGTCGCGAACGCTTCCGCAGAAGAGCACCGTCGCCCCGGCCGCTGGGTCCCGAACGAACGTCAGCGCCTCCGAAGGATCCAGCGGGTCCTCCGTCAGCCGCACGAGCAACCGCTCCAGCATCCAGCGATTCTAGAATGGGCCGTCATGGAACCTGGGAAGGACCAGCCGGGTGGCGTACCGATGGGTGAAATCCTCGGCGACGTCCCCCTCTTCCGCGAGATCCAGCGCGTCCTGGTGTCGTCCCCCGGCCCGATCAACTGGGAGCTCGCCCGGCAGGTCGGCATCGCCGTCGCCTCCTGGGGAACGGACGACCCGCCGCCGACCGAGGCCGATCTTCGCGGCCTCACCGAGACCGTGCGCGCCGCCGAGCTCGCCGTGGCGAACCTCACGGGCCTTTCCCCTCCCGCCGACGTGCCGGAGATCCAGGCGTTCCGGCGGGCCCAGTGGGTC
>JACDCJ010000159.1 GCA_013817655.1 Actinosomnolentus pattersoniae (SeqCode) | reverse complement strand
GCCGGCTGATATGACCCCGGCGGGGACCGGCGAGGATCGGACGGGGATGGGGCGGAAGAAGGAGAACCCGGCCACGATCAGATATCCGACCCACGCGACGACCTCGAGAGCGGACGGCTTGTCCTGGTACCCGACTAGCCCACGCAGAACCGCTCCGAGGCCGCTCTCATCGCTCAGGGTCCCGGACACGTCGTAGGCCTGGCCCGTCAGGAAGCCGAGGTAGCCGGCCTCCTGCAGCTCGTGGGCCGAGAAGGCCAGCAGGCCGGCGGCGACCAACAGCAGGAGCCCCCCCGTGACGCGGAAGAAGGTGCGGAGGTTCAGCTTGATGCTTCGGCGGTACAAGAGGTAACCGAGAACTACGGCCGTGGTCAGGCCGATGGCGGCCCCGGTGATCTGCCCCCAGGCCCCGCCCGCACCCGTGGCAGTGGCCTTGAACGTGCCGAACAGGAAGAGCGCCGTCTCGATTCCCTCTCGGAGGACCATCGCGAAGGCGAGGGTGGCGAGGCCGACGCCGCCGCCCACGAGCGCGCTGTCCACCCGCTCCTGGATGTCGCCCTTGATGCGGGCGGCCTGGCGTCGCATCCAGAAGATCATCCAGGTCAGGAATCCGACCGCCAGGAGGCTCACGAGCCCCTCGAAGACCTCCTCCGTCCGGCCCTCGAACTCGCCGGCCGCGGCGAAGATGATCGCACCCACGACGACGCTGAGGGCCACGGCCGCCGCCGCGCCCCACCAGACCAGCGCGGCGCGATCGGATCGCCCGAGCTGGCGCAGATAAGCGAGGACGATCGAGACGATGAGTGCCGCCTCGATCCCTTCCCGAAGCATCAGGATGAACGCCGCGCCCAAAACGGAGCTCCCTCTCAGTTCGTCAGGTGTACCTTATGGCCAACGTTCGGCCTACTTGAAATCCTAGTGACTGAATCGGATTAGCGTCAAGCGGCGCGGCGCACCCACAGGTTGTCGGTGAGCTCCGCCCCGAGCCCGACGGTGCGGCTCCGGACCTCGAGCGTCATGGTCCCGTCCGGCGCAGTGTCGACGACCAGGATCTCGCCGCCCGGCATGAGACCGTTCTCCTCGAAGTAGCGCATGACGTCCAACTCGAGCTCGAGGTCCTCCGTGAGCCGGAGGAGGATCACCCGGTCGCCCGCGCCGAAGTCCCGTAGCGGCTGCAGGCCCTCCAGATCGGCCGGGTGGGTCGAGCCGGGGATCGGGTTTCCGTGCGGACAGGTGGCCGGGTCGTCCAGGAGCACGGTGAGTCGCTCCTCGACCTGGTCGGAGATGACCCGTTCCCATGCCGACGCCTCTTCGTGTGCCTGATGCCACCGGAGGCCGATCACCTCGATGAGGAACCGCTCGGCGAGCCGGTGACGGCGGACCAGCCGGCGGGCTTCCTCCTCTCCCGTCGGCGTGAAGAGAAGGACGCGGCCCTTGCTCACCAGCAGCCGGTCTCGCCGCAAACGTTTGACCGCTTCCGAGACCGAGGCGGCGCTGACTCCGATCCACCTCGCGAGCCCGGCCTGGACGGTCGGGATGCCCTCCTCGGCCATCTCGTAGATCGCCGCCAGATAGTCGCGAGCCGAGAGCGAACCGGACTGGGCCACTGCCCGAGTCTACGAACGGACGCCGACGGAGACCAATCGTAGAATCGGCTCGGTGGCAGGCCAGTCGGGCACCGGCGGGGACGTCGAGCGCCGAAAGAGAATCTTCCTCCTCGACGGACACAGCCTTGCGTTTCGGGCATTCTTCGCGCTGCCCATGTCGCTCGCAACGACGAGCGGGCAGATCACCAACGCCGTGTACGGGTTCACCTCGATGCTCATCAAGCTTCTCGGCGAGGAGAAGCCGGACCTCCTGGCCGTGCATTTCGACAAGGGAAGGCCGACCGTTCGCCTCGAGCAGTACGCCGACTACAAGGCCGGACGGGCCGAGGCGCCCGACGAGTTCCGCCAGCAACTGGGCCTGATCCGGGAGGTCCTGGAGACGCTCTCCATCCCCATCGTCGAGGTGGAGGGCCACGAGGCGGACGACGCGATAGCCACGCTCGCGCTCCGGGCGCTCGAGCGCGGCATGGACGCCGTCATCGTGACGGCGGACCGCGACTTCTTCCAGCTGGTCCGCCCCGGGATCTCCGTCCTGTTCAACCGCAGAGGAATTTCCGACATCGTTCGCTACGACGAGGCGGCGGTGACCGAACGGTTCGGCCTTCCTCCCGAGAAGTACCTGGACTACGTCGCGCTGAAGGGAGACACGTCGGACAACATCCCCGGCGTGCCCGGAGTGGGGGAGAAGACGGCCACCCGCCTCGTTCAGGAATTCGGAAGCGTCGAGGAGCTGCTCGAGCGAACGGCCGAGATCAAGGGCCGGGTCCGGGGCCCCATCGAGCAGGCCGGGCGGGACCTCATCCGCAACAAGGAGCTCGCTCGCCTGGTCACCGACGTGGAACTGACGGTCGAGCCTGACGACTGCGTGATGGGATCCTGGGACCCCGACGCCGTCCGCCGCCTGTTCAACTCGCTCGAGTTCCGATCCCTTCTCGAGCGGCTCGAGGAACTGGAGCTGACGGCAAAGCCCGCCATCGAGGCCGCTTCCCTCGACGTCCGCACGGGATCCACGGCTGACCTGGAAAGCCTCACCGAAGCGGGAGGGACGGTCGCCGTGTATCCCATGTTGGAGGACGGGATCCGGGGGCTCGGCGTTTCGCCCGGTGGTGGGCAGGCCGTGTTCGTGCCTGCGGACCACATCCCCGACTCGTTCCGTCGCTGGCTCGCCGACCCGGGGGCGCCGAAGTGGGTGCACGACGCGAAGGACTTCGAGTCGGCGCTCCGGACCGAGGGCGGGCGCCTCGGCGGAGTGGATGTGGACACGCTGCTCGCCGCCTACCTCCTCGACCCCGCCGAAGCCTCATATCCGCTCGATGCCCTGTGCCGCCAGTATCTGGGTCTTGACGTCATCGGCGAGATGGTCGAGGAGGGGACCGACCAGCTCTTCTCGGATCCGGCGCCGCGAATCGGAGGCTCGGCTGCCGCGATCGGGCTCCTGGCCCCGGTGCTTCAGGAGCGGCTCTCCAGGGCGGGGCTCGGCGAGCTCCTCGTCGAGGTCGAGATGCCGCTGTCCGGAGTCCTGGCCCGGATGCAGACGGCAGGGGTGGCCCTCGACGTGGGGTACCTGCGGGAGATGTCCGACGAGCTGGGTGGCCGCATGGAGGAGCTCGAGGCGCGGATCTACGAGCATGCGGGCGAGCGCTTCAACATCGGATCGCCACCGCAACTCCGGGTGATCCTCTACGAGAAGCTGGGCCTCACACCGTTCAAGAAGACCTCCAAGGGCGCACTCTCGACCGACGCGGACGTGCTCGAGAAGCTGCGGGACCGTCACCCGATCGTCGAGGACCTCCTCACCTACCGGGAGCTCTCCAAGCTCAAGTCCACGTACCTCGATGCGCTCCCTCCGCTCCTCAGCACGCGGGACGGCCGGGTGCACACCACCTACAACCAGGTGGGGGCGTCCACCGGACGGCTCTCGAGCGTGAATCCCAACCTTCAGAACATCCCGGTCCGGGGCGAGCTAGGACGCCAGATCCGGCGGGCGTTCGTGGCCGGGGGGCCCGGCCGGGTCCTGCTCGTGGCCGACTACTCACAGATCGAGCTGCGCGTGCTGGCCCACCTGTCCGGCGACGAGGCGCTCGCCGAGGCGTTCGCCACGGACGCCGACATCCACGCCGCGACCGCGGGGAAGGTGTTCGGCCTGCCGGCGGACCAGGTCGACCCGGAGCTTCGCCGGCGTGCGAAGGTGGTCAACTACGGCCTGGCCTACGGCATGAACGCCTACGGCCTCGCGAGCCGCATGGGGATCGCCCCCGACGAGGCGCAGGAGTTCATCGACGCGTACTTCGCCGGCTTCCCCAAGATCCGGGAGTTCCTCGACCGTCAGGTCGGCCGCGCCACGGCCGAGGGGTTCACCGCGACGATCCTCGGGCGGAGGCGGTACCTCCCGGAGCTCGGGTCGCCGAACCCGCGGGTAAGGGACATGGGACGCCGGATGGCGCTGAACGCCCCCATCCAGGGAGGGGCGGCCGACATCCTGAAGCTCGCCATGATCCGTGTGGACCGGGAGCTCCAGGCGTCGGACCTGGACTGCGTAATGGTCCTCACGGTCCACGACGAGCTCGTCTTCGACGTCGCCGAACCTCACCGGGAGGACGCCGGGAAGCTCGTGAAGGAAGCGATGGAATCGGCGTACCCGCTCACGGTGACCCTGCGGGCGGACCTCGGCTGGGGCTCGAACTGGGCGGAGGCGGCCCCCGCGGGCCACTGAGCTCATGGGGGATCTACCCGCACTCGTTTGATTGACGCCCTCCGGGCACGGCTCTAGACTCGCCCGCGCGCCGGCGGCGCACCATCTCGCACGAGTTCCCGCCTCCATCTACCTCGGTGGTCGGATCGCGCGGCGAAACGGTTTTCCGACCGGCCGAGAGGAGATGATCGGCATAGAAAGCGAGACCATATCGGAGCCTGAGGTTCAGGACGACCTCACTCCCGAAGAGCTCATC
>JACDCJ010000158.1 GCA_013817655.1 Actinosomnolentus pattersoniae (SeqCode) | reverse complement strand
CCTCGAAACGGTCGCTTCGATCGCCACGGTTCAAGCGGTCGGTCATCTCCCCATAGAAGGCAGGAAGCAATCGCACTGCCTCGGCGCCGAGCTTCACGAGGTTGAACCGGGCGTTGCGGGCGACGAGCGGGTCATAGGTCCACCGCACCTCCTCGATACCGTGGTCCAGGCATACGGCACGTTGGGCCAGCTTCAGCGCGAAGCCGACCCCACGGGATCGCCAGGGGGGCAGCACTGCGAGCATGTGGGAGTGGACGTGCAGGTCCGGGTCGAGGCCGGCAAACCCGAAGACGAAGCCAACGAAACGGTCCCTCTCCTCGGCCCCGATGAGGGTGGTTCCCGCGTGCTGAAACGCCCTCATCAGCTCCCGGGGCAGGACCTGCTCGCCCCACACGGAATCGATGACGTGGCGCGCTCGATCGGCGTCCTCGAGGTCCTCGAGTGGCCGCAGAGCCACGCCGGCCCGCCCGGCTGCGTCCAGCGCAACGCGCCAGTGCGGAGCGTCGGCGCTCACGCCGCCGGCCGAAGGGGGGTTCGGGCCTATCCCCCCTGCGGGGGCGGGAGCTCCTGCCACTCGTTGTCGTCCAGGCCGCCGCGGCGACGCTTGAAGAACGACACGACGGCACCGACGAGTCCCGCGATGGCGGCGAAGAGGAAGAACTTCTTCAGCTTCCCGCCCTTCTCATCACCCATGTTTCCCTCCTTGGAAAGTGTTCGGTGGGCCTGGATGGACTCGAACCATCGACCTCACCCTTATCAGGGGTGCGCTCTAACCGCCTGAGCTACAGGCCCTCGGCGTGGTGCCAAGGGCGGGACCGAGGCTCGGGCCAAGCCTACCCGCGGCCTTCGAGGGGTGTCAATGGCGCGGGGGTGGAGCGCCTCGTCGGATCACCGCCGTTCGGCGAGGGTAACCGAGATGCCCCCGACCACATCCGAGACCAAGTTGTACAGCAGCGCCACGAGCCAGTTGACGAGCGACCACAGCACGACGCCCACGGTTCCCACGAGGAACAGGCGGGAGAAGATCCAGAAGCCGTTGAACTGGAAGCCGGTCTCCTCGTCCCCGAAGGCGAGCGTGACCATGAGCTGGGAGAGCGAGTCGAGGACGCCGGTCAGACCGAGCACCCAGTAGAGCAGGAGCATGGCCACCGCGAAGATCATCATGAGACAGAAGTAGAAGAGCAGGGAGAACTTCAGGACCGACCACGGCTCGAGCCGCCGGATCACGACTCGTGCACGCCGACCGCTCGCTCGTCCGTCCTCGGTGGCCGACCTCACCTTCGGGGCCCTGACTGCTGTCCTCATGCTTCCCGCTCCTGCGGACACAACGTGCCAAGATACCCATCCGGGCGGTCCCGTCACACCGGCGCCGGCGAGATCACTCCATCTGCATGATCACCGGAGCTACCGCGACGACCGATCGGCCCTTTCCGAGCCGCATGACTCGTACTCCCTGCGTGGCGCGGCCCGCCTTGCGCACCTGTGACGCCGGGACGCGGATCACGACCCCGTCGTTCGCGATCACGAGGATGTCCTGATCCTTCGAGATGGGGAACGCACCCGCGAGGACCCCCACCCTCTCCGTCAACATGGCGGTCTTCACTCCGAGGCCGCCCCGACCCTTCTTCGTGTACTCCTCGAAGGGGGTGCGCTTGCCGAAGCCGTTGTTGGTGACGGTGAGGAGTCCGTCCCCCTGGCTCGTCGCGACCATGGCTATGACCTCGTCTCGCTGGCGGAGCCTCATCCCGATCACGCCCGCGGTCTGGCGGCCTGTAGGCCGGACCCCCGCCTCGGAGAACCGTGTGGCCTGGGCCTGCCGTGACACCAGCAGAAGGTCGTCCTTCCCGTCCGAAAGGATCGTTCCGATGAGCTCGTCGCCATGCTTCAGGTTGATGGCGGCGAGCCCCGTTCGGGGCGACGCGTACTCGGCGAGGGACGTCTTCTTCACCATGCCCTTCTTCGTCGCGAAGACCAGGTACTTGCCGGCCGTGTACTCCTTCGTGTCGATGACGGAGGCGATTCGCTCGTCGGGTCCGAGCGTCATACCGGGGATGTTGGCCACATAGATCCCCCGCCCGGTCCGGGACCCCTCCGGGACCTCGTGGACCTTCGCGCGATAGACCTTGCCGCGGTTCGTAAACACCAGGAGCCAGTGGTGGGTCGTGGTCGTGAAGACCTGGGAGATGATGTCGTCGGCCTTGAGGTTCGCGCCGATCACCCCGCGGCCACCGCGGCCCTGCCGCCGGTAGGTCTCGATCGGCAGGCGCTTCACGTAACCCGCACGCGAGATCGTGATTATGACGTCCTGCTCCTGGATGAGGTCCTGGACGTCGATGTCACCGAAGTCTGTGCGGATCTCGGTGCGGCGCGGATCGGCGAAGCGCTTGCGAAGGGCGAGCAGCTCGTCCTTCACGACCCCCAGCAGGGCAACTGCGTCGGCGAGGAGCGCCTTCAGCCGCTCGATGGAAGCGAGCAGCTCCCGGTGCTCGTCCTCGAGCTTCCGTCGCTCCAGGCGGGTGAGGCGCCGAAGCGGCATGTCAAGGATGTAGTTCGCCTGGACCTCCGACAG
The DNA here is from genome assembly GCA_013817655.1 of Actinosomnolentus pattersoniae (SeqCode). Lineage (GTDB taxonomy): Bacteria > Actinomycetota > UBA4738 > UBA4738 > UBA4738 > JACDCJ01. The sequence goes on along the minus strand of JACDCJ010000158.1, from coordinate 2,001 downwards.
GTCGAACGTGCGCATGAGCTTGCGCCGCGCCTCGTCCGCATCCTTGGACGCGCGGATGATACGGATGACCTCGTCGATGTTGTCGAGGGCGATCAAGAGCCCCTGGACGATGTGGTCGCGTTCCTCTGCCTTGCGGAGCTCGAACCGCGTGCGCCGGCGCACCACCTCGACCTGGTGCTCGATGTAGTGGCGGATGACCTGGGCGAGGTTGAGGGTCCGCGGCACACCGTCGACCAGGGCCAGCATGATGACGCCGAAGTTCTCCTGAAGCTGGGTGTGCTTGTACAGCTGGTTCAACACGACGTGCGGGTTGGCGGAGCGGCGAAGGTCGATGACCAGGCGCATACCGCCGCGCCCGCTGGATTCGTCCTTCAGGTCGGCGATGTCGGTGATCTTGCGCGCCTGGACCAGATGCGCGATCTTCTCCGCGAGCCGGGCCTTGTTGACCATGTACGGGAGCTCGGTCACAACGAGCCGCTGACGTCCCTGACGCCCTTCCTCGATCAGCACGCGGGAGCGCATCCGGATGGACCCGCGTCCCGTCTCGTACGCGTCCCTGATCCCGTCCCGGCCCATGATGATGCCGGCCGTCGGGAAGTCAGGCCCCTTGATCCTTCGCATCAGCTCCTTGACCGAGATCTCGGGGTCCTCGATGGAGGCGATCACGCCGTCGATGACCTCGCCGAGGTTGTGCGGCGGGACGTTCGTGGCCATGCCGACGGCGATTCCCTGCGACCCGTTGACGAGGAGGTTCGGGAACCTCGCCGGTAGGACCACGGGCTGCACCTCGTACCCGTCGAAGTTGGGCTCGAAGTCGACGGTCTCCTTGTCGATGTCCCGCAGAAGCTCCATTGCGAGCGGTGCCAGCCGCGCCTCGGTGTACCTCATGGCCCCGGCCGGGTCGCCGTCGACCGAGCCGAAGTTGCCCTGCGGGTCGATGAGCGGATAGCGCAGCGAGAACTCCTGCGCCAGCCTCACGAGGGCGTCGTAGACGGCTCCCTCTCCATGGGGGTGGTACTTCTTGATGACGTCGCCGACCGCGGACGCGGACTTCCGCCGGGGCCGGTCGGGCAGGAGCCCGCCCTCGAGCATCGAGAACAGGATCCGCCGATGGACCGGCTTCAGTCCGTCGCGCACGTCGGGCAGCGCCCGCGAGACGATCACCGACATGGCGTAGTCGATGAAGGAGGACTGGATCTCCTCCTCGATTAGGACCGGTTCTATCCGCTCGGCTGTCGCCATCTATGGACTGTTCAGCATGGCCCTATGCATCGATGAAGGCGGCCTTGGCGTTCTGCTGGATGAACTCCCGCCGGGCCTCGACGTCCACACCCATCAGCACGCTGAACATGCGGTCGGCGGCCGCCGCGTCGTCCAGGGTGACCTGCTTGAGAACCCGCGTCTCCGGGTTCATCGCCGACTCCCACAGCTGCTCGGCCTCCATCTCGGCGAGGCCCTTGAACCGCTGGATGTCCATCTTCTTGTGACCGTTCTCGGCCTGGAGAGCCTCCAGGGCGCGCTCGTCGTGAACGTAGCGGTACTTCCCGTCGGTCTTCACGCGGTAGAGCGGCGGCTGCGCGACATAGACCTTCCCCGCGTCGATGAGCTGCTGCATGTGCCGGAAGAAGAATGTGAGGAGCAGCGTGCGGATGTGCGCCCCGTCGACGTCGGCGTCGGCGAGGATGGCGATCTTGCCGTAGCGGGACTTGGTGGCGTCGAACTCGTCGCCGATGCCGGTCCCGATGGCGCTGATCAAAGCCTGGATCTCGAGGTTCTCGAGAGTCCGATGGAGCCGGGCCTTCTCGACGTTCAGGATCTTGCCCCGGATGGGGAGGATGGCTTGGAACGATCGCTCCCGCGCCTGCTTCGCGCTGCCTCCGGCCGAGTCGCCCTCGACGATGAAGATCTCACAGAGATCCGGGTCCGAGAGCTGGCAGTCAGCGAGCTTCCCGGGAAGGGACGAGGACTCGAGGAGGCTCTTGCGCCGGGTGAGGTCCCGCG
>JACDCJ010000157.1 GCA_013817655.1 Actinosomnolentus pattersoniae (SeqCode) | reverse complement strand
CCTTGTCGACCTCGTAGCCGATGAAGGAGAACCATTTTCCGGAGAAGTTGACTGGCGAGCCGTGCGTGAGGTGGCCGCCGTGCGGCAAGACGAGCCCCAGCACCTTCTGCGCAGGGTCCTTCGGGTCTAGGAACGCACCGTAGACCGCCATGTTCGCCTGGGCTCCCGCGTGGGGCTGGACGTTGGCGTGCTCGGCGCCGAACAGCTCCTTGGCCCGCTCGACGGCCAGAGTCTCGGTGACGTCGACGAACTCGCACCCGCCGTAGTAGCGGCGACCCGGATATCCCTCGGCATACTTGTTGTTCATGGTCGACGCCTGGGCGGCCAGGACGGATGGGCTCGCGTAGTTCTCGGATGCGATCAGCCGAAGCGTGGAACGCTCACGGTTCAACTCGTCGGCGATGGCGCGGGCGACCTCGGGGTCGGAACGGGAGAGCGCCTCCCAGTCCGCGGCGTAGTCCCTCATCGCGCCTCCCGTGCGGATCGATGGTCTACCGCCTCGCCGGCCGCGGTGCCACCCCGGTCTGCCCCCTCGCCGAAGAGCACTTCGACGAGCCGCTCCACTAGCCCGTTCAGCTCCCAGGCCGTGGCTCGGTAGGCGGGCAGGCTGAGGCCGAGCGGATCGGCGATGTCCTCGTCGAGGGCCTCCTGCTCCCCGGTCCTCCGTGTGTTCGCGAGCTCGGCCGCTTCGCGGAGGAGCTCCTCGGAGGTCGCGCCTCGGAGCGGCATCCGCACATCGTCAAGTAGCCTTACCAGCTCTTTCAGGGTAAACGTCCGAGGGCCGGCGGAGTGCGCGATCCGGGCCACCCCCTCCCGGTGCTCCGCGGCCATCGCCACGACGAGATCCGCTGAGTCGATCATGCGCCGCCCCAGGCGGCGAGCCAGATGCGAGGAGATGTCGACGCCTCGCTCCGAGAGCGCCTCCACCGCCTCGGCGGAGGCGGGCGACCCGTCCCAGCCCGAGACGCCCGCCGAGGCCACCTGGACGTCCCCGACCTCCCGCGTTCGCAGGTGGTGACGGAGGAGCCCCTCGGCCATGGGCGACCGGCAGATGTTGCCCGTACAGACGATGAGGATGGACGCCATTTCCGGGCAGTCTACCGTCACGGTGAAGGCGGCCTCTGGGCGGCTCGGGCGGTCACCACGGCGGAGGTTCGGTGGCATCGACCGCCCCCTTTCGGGTGACCTCGGCTACACCTCCCGTGAGGTCCACCACGGTGGAGGCGATCCCGGAGGGCCGGGTCGCGCCCGGGGCGAGCAGGAGGAAAACGGCGACGTCGTCCCCGAACGTCTCCACGAGCGCCTCCGCATCCTCGATGGGAGGGGTCCCCGACGGGTTCGCGCTCGTCGCCGCCAGGGGGCCGGCCCCAACCAGCAGCCTCCGAGCCACGGCGTGCGCCGGGACCCTCACCGCGACGGAGTCCGTGCGCTCTCCGAGGTCCCATGGGCTCGATTCGCGCGTTCTCCGCAGGACGAGGGTGAGCGGTCCCGGCCAGAACCGATCCGCCAGGCGCCGGGCCTCGGGGCTCGCCACTCCCAGTTTCCACGCCGCCGCCGGGTCTGAGACGAGGACGGGAAGGCTCAGCGCGGCCGGCCGGCGCTTGACGGCGAACAACCTGCGCGTCGCGGTGGAAAGGTCAGGGCGGACGGCGATGCCATACACCGTCTCTGTTGGAAACACGACGAGGGAACCCTCCGCCACCGCTCGGGCGGCCACCCGAACGGCGACGCCAGCCTCCTCTGGTCGCTCCGGATCGACCTCGAAGACCCGGCTCATCCAGGAAGCCGGCCCCGGACCACGCGATCGCGGCCCGCGAGGTCGGGCAGAACCTCGACGTCCTGGAGCGAGCCTCGGCGAAAGGCGTCGGACACCTCGCGTCCCTGCGTCTCACCGATCTCGACGACGAGGCACCCGGAGGGCGCCAGCCACTCGGACGCAGCAGCTACCAGGCTGCGATGGACCAGGGTGCCGCCGACCAGCGACCCGTAGGGCTCGGCCTTGACCTCCGGGGGCAGCCAGTCGTAATCCCCGGCCGCGAGGTACGGGGGATTGCTCACCAGCAGGTGGACCCGCCCGCGAAGGGCCTTCGGGAGGGGCTCCAGGAGGTTACCGGTCCGGACGTCGACGTCGAGACCAAGCCTGCCCGCGTTGGATCGCGCCAGGTCGACCGCCTCCGGCGAGCGGTCCGTGGCAAAGACACGTGCGTCGCGCCGCCTGTGCTTCAGGACGAGCGCGATCGCCCCGCTCCCCGTTCCCACGTCCACGGCCACCGGATCGGACACTCCCTCCAGCGTTTCGAGCGCGGCCAGGACCAGCCCCTCGGTCTCCGGCCGGGGTACGAACACTCCCCGGCCCACGATCAGCCGCAGGTCCAGGAATTGCTGCTCCTCGGTTATGTACTGCAGTGGCACCCCGGAGCATCGCCTGCAGAGGGCGCGGCCGAAGCGTCTCGCAGTGGCTTGATCGAGCCCCTCCCGGCGCGCATACAGACCGGCCCGGTCGGTTCCCAGGCAGTGCGCGAGGATCGCCTCGGCGTTCTCGCGAGGGCTCTCAACGCCGTGCCTCTCCAGGTAGTCGGTGGAGCGCCGGATCAGCTCGGACGGACGCATCAATCGAACCCCGCCGTCTGTGGCGGGGGCTCGTCGTCCCTTCGAGGACCGGCCCGCCCGCCGTTCCCGCCTTCCACCCGCTCACGGCGCTCCCGCTCGGTCAGGGCCTCGACGAACGGGTCGAAGGCTCCGGCCAGCACGGCCGGCAGGTCATGGACCGACAGATTGACCCGGTGATCCGTCACGCGGTTCTGGGGGAAGTTATAGGTCCGGATGCGCTCGGAGCGATCGCCGCTTCCAACCTGCGCCTTGCGGTCAGCCGCCTCCACACGCTGCTGCTCCTCCTGCGCCCGGCGGAGCAGCCGCGCGCGCAGGTAGCGCATCGCCTTCTCCTTGTTCTGTCGTTGGGAGCGCTCCTCCTGAACGGAGATGACGATTCCCGACGGCTTGTGGGTGACCCGGACGGCCGAGTCGGTGGTGTTCACGCTCTGCCCTCCGGGACCAGAGGAGCGGAAGACATCGATCACGAGGTCGTTCGGATCGATGCGGACGTCGACGTCCTTCGCCTCCGCCATGACGGCGACCGTGGCCGTCGACGTGTGGATCCGACCGCCCGACTCGGTCACCGGAATCCGCTGCACGCGGTGGACCCCCGACTCGTGCTTGAGCCGGGAGTATGCGCGGTCGCCGCGCAGCTCCAGGGCGACCTCCCGGAACCCCCCGACGTCGGAGGGGCTGGAGGACAACACCTCCGCCTTCCACTGCTTTCGCTCGGCATAGCGCCGGTACATCTCGAAGAGATCGCCGGCGAACAGGGCCGCCTCCTGGCCGCCGGTTCCCGCGCGGATCTCGAGCACCACGTTGCGGTCGTCGTTGGGGTCCTTCGGGGCGAGGAGCTCCTCCAGGCGGGCTTCGAGCTCGGCCGCCCGACCGGCCGCACTCCGCTCCTCTGCGCGAAGGAAGTCGTGCATCTCAGCGTCCCGTTCCCCCCGAGCGAGCGAGCGCGCCTCCTTCGCCTGCTCGAGCGCGTCGCGATAGGCGCGGTAGCTCGTGACGACCTCCTCGAGCTCGGCGTGCTCCTTGCCAAGCTCCCGAATCCGCACTGGGTCCGAGGCGACCTCCGGCTTTGCGAGCTCCGCGCCGAGAGCCTCGTACCGTCGCTCGATGTCGTCCAGTCGCTCCCACATGGCAGGGCCATTATCGCGGGAGGGAGCCGGAGCTCAGCGAGTAGGTCCGGCGCCCTCGAAGAGGTCCAGGGACGAAAGGTCCAGGTCGAACCCGAGGTCGTCCCCCTCGCCCTCTGGTTCGGCGGCCGCGTCCCGACCCGGGGCCCTGGCCGGCGGGGCGTCTGCGGTCTTGACGGCACGAGCCTCCCGCTCCGCCTCGGCGCGAATGCTCGCCGCGGCCACGTCGGCAGCGCGAAGAACATCGGTGAGGTGGCGGGAGATGCGCGTGTACGCGGCCTCGGCCGCTGACGCGCTTCGCCGCTCGAGCAGCTCCGCCCTCACGCCCTGCTGCTGCAGCTCGACCTCCAGGAGGCGGAGACGTTCGGCGACGCGTCCGAGGAACCGCTGAACCTCATCTGGATCGTAGCCGCGCCGCACGATGGAGAATCGGCGATCAGCGATATCGCTCGGATGCAGCTCGGTGGAGTGATCCGGCTCCGGCGTCATGCGAGAACGCTCCTTGGTAGAGTCGCCGAGGTCTCGTAGCCGATCTTACTCTAGCCGCGCAGCCGCGGGTTTCAAGGCGTTTCGAGGGACTCCTCCGGCTCCGCCGCCCCCGGCTCCGGCGCCACCGGCTCCGGCGCCACCGGGAAGCTCGGAGACGCGGGCAACTTTCCCTCGCGTCGAAGGACCTCCTCGAACGACTCGATCGCCACGTGAATCTGGCCGGTGTCGGGTGGCCGGGTTGTGATCTTCTGCAGCAGCAGCCCGGGCGCCATCAGCGCACGCATAACGGGCGTGCGCGAGTACCGCGCGCCAAGGCGAAGGACCTCGAAGGAGATGCCGGCGATGAGGGGGATGGCGACAAGC
>JACDCJ010000156.1 GCA_013817655.1 Actinosomnolentus pattersoniae (SeqCode) | reverse complement strand
TCCTTCATCGGCTTCTTCGGCACCGTCTCCCCTCCCTTAGCCTCGTCGAAGCTTCATCCCCGGATGGCCGAAGAACTGGTAGGCCAGGGAGGTGGCGGACGACGGCCCGCTCGAGTCCCTGAACTTCGCCCGCTCCGCTCGGAGGACGGCGGCGGGAGAGACGTCGGAGAAGGCCTCGTCGTAGAAGCGCACGGCGATCTCCCGGGCCAGCGTGTCACCGATCGACCACAGCGGCGCCACGACCCCGGAGGCCCCGGCGTACAGGAACGCCGCGGCCATCCCGGAGTAGTCGCCCAAGACCTGGTTCCCGGACCCGACCTGGCAGGCGTTGAGGAAGACGAACGGTCTCCCGGCCATCGTGGTTCCCCGCACGACGAGCGGGTCGAGAACGGCCCCGCCCTCGAGGACGACGCCGATCTGGCCGCGCGGCGGATCGAACGCGCCATGGACGGCGAAGTGAAGGACCTCGGCCTGCGGCGTCCCCTTGATGCACGCCACCACGTCAGTGTCCGTGGGCCTGACAGCCGTCGCACCGAACGAGAGCTGCAGATCTCCCGCCTCGGCTTCGGCGTCCGGCAGCGGAGGCCACGTGCCACCCGCTGCTCCGGCGATCACGGCCATCGACCGCATCGTCAGGTCCGGGGGAGGCGGGAGCTTGGGGCGCCTGTGCCCCAGGACCCAGCGCCCGACGTCGGCCTGCGCTGCCAGCAGCGGCGGCGCCTCCGGGTCGGCCAGCGCGTCGACCGCGCCGAGCTCCCAGGGGACGAAGGGTTCACGCGACAGGATCAGGACCGTCGGTGGCCGCGGCGCCACGCGAGCGACCACCTCCCGGAAGGCGTCGTGGAACGCCTGGGGCATCTCGTCGGCCACGGAGTTCCCCACTCCGAGGATGAGCTCGTAGAGGGTCGAGCGCCCCTCGTGGATCCGTACCTTGTCGATGAGCTCCCTGGCGAACACGTCGGGGGTGGGGCCTATGTCTGTGGAGACGGCCTGGTCGGGGAAGAGCGCCTTGACGTCCGGATGCGGCGAATCGAACGTCCACAGCAACCGGCCGCTCGACTCGTCGGTCAGCTCGATGCGGACGGTGAGGTCGGGAGCCGTCTCCGCGGTGGGGATGGCGATGTCGGTGCCCGCGTCCTGCTCGCGCGGGGCGATGTCGGTGGCTGCGGCCCGATCGGCAACGACGGCAACGATGCGCTCGGCCATGCCGATCGTCTGTCCCTCGACCGAGTAGATGGCCCGGAGCGGACGCCACTCCATCCGCGTGGCCGGGGCCTCAGGAGTGAGGTGGATGTCGACGGCCGGGTAGGGATGTTCGTAGGTGACCCGCAGCTCGTGGGTCCATGTCTCCCCGGCGCGAAGGGTGAACCCGTCCGCGACGACCTGGATCCCCAGGGTGTAGGGCCCGACGCTGGAGGCTGGCCGCTCGATGGCCGGCCCGGCCACGCCCGGCGTGGGGGTGGGGGAGAGGCCGGTCGTGAGCGCGAACTCCTCACCACCGACGACGGTGTCGTCCGCGTCCAGCCGCGCATACGCCGAGCGCGGCGGGTCCCGGGTGTCCTCTCCCGTTGGGGACGCCGCCCCGAATGACGCGGGGGGTGGCGCGGAGGCTGCCGCGGTTGGTGCCGCGGGCGGTGGCCCGCCGCCGCCGTTCGCCGTCGCCAGCTCTCCCTCCCGAGACGGAGGCTCGGCTCGCGCCCATCCCTCGCCCCCTTCCGAGGACTCGATGCTCCTGTCCATATCGGGCGGCCGGGCCTGCGCTCCTCCACCGCCGATCGCGGCCACCGCGGTCCTCCCGATCGCCCCCGCCGCCATGGGCGCCCCGATCCACAGCGCGAGTCCCCCGGTGGTGATCGGGGTCAACCCGAACTGGTGGGCCAGCACCACCGCTCCGATCCCGGTGGGGATGCCACCAAGGGCCGCTGCGGCCCACCCGCCTCCGCGCGACGCACGGACGACCCCGAGCGCCTGCAGCACCAGGCCGATGGCCAGCAGCACCGCGCCCGTGACGCCCGCAACCGTGGTCCAGGGGGAGCGGCCGGTGATGCGTATCCAGGCCACCGCCGTGCATCCATCGGCCGACGCCCGGACCCGGTACAGGCCAATGCCGTACCGGGCGTGGTCCGCTACAGGCACGATCAGTCTCAACGAGGTCCCCTGGGAGGAGACGGCCTCGTCGGCCAGGGTCGAGGTGAACGGCCCGAACTCCGCCTCGAGCAGGACACGGGAAACGGGCACGGCCGTGATGGCGACGATGTTGAGCTGGTCCCGGGCGTCGATCTCGATGGCCCCGTCGGTCGAGGAGGCCCGAGAGGCGTCCACCCCGTTCACGGCGACCGCGCATTGCCCGGTGACCTGCGCGGCCGAAGTTCCCCCGCCAGCAACCGCTAAACAGAAAGCACCGGCCACGACGCCGATCGCCAGCCGCGGCAACCGGGTTGGCCTGGGGCATGGGCGCATGCTCGTTTCCTATTCTCGTCCAGGTGCCCTGTCAATACGGCATGGCGACGGCTAGGATATATCGAGTCGCGAGGTGAGATATGGAAGTGAGCCAAGAGATGCAGCGGATCCTGAGTCGGCCGGTGGAGGATGCGGACTCCGCCGAGCTGGCTCGCGAGGCCGCCGAGATCCTGGCGGAGTACCACCGACTGAAGGAGCGGGCCCGTGGGCTGTCGGCGGGTAGTGGTCAGGGGGGCCGGAACGAAGCAGGGCCCCTCCAGGGGCTGACCCTGCACGAGGCGGCCAGGCGTGTCCTGGACGACGCCGGCGTTCCCCTGCACGGGCGGGAGTTGGGGGCACGGATCAAGGCGGGGGGGTGGCGCCACCCGCGGTCGACTCATGCCCGCTCCGATCAGATCGTCTATCAGCTGGCCGCCAGACTTCCAAGGCACTCCGGGACGTTCCGACGGGTCGGGCCGAACACCTTCGGCCTCGTCAAGTGGGGGAGGGCGGGACCGCCGAAGCGGCAGCGGCCTCGAACGGGTCTGTTCAGGGGTCCCGGCCGTGCGATCGGTCGGACGATCGGCGAGAGCGAGGAGTCGGTCTCCACTCCGGAGGCCGAATGGCGCTCGTCCTAGACACCGGCGTCCTGTACGCCGCGCTGGATGCCGCCGACCGAGATCACGCCGTCTGCGCCGAACTGATCGAAGCCACGGAAGAGCAGCTCGTCATCCCGGCGGCGGTCCTCGTGGAGCTGGACTACTTCGTTCGAAAGTTCGCCTCGGCCGACGTGTGGTTGGCCTTCGCCGAGGATGTGCAAGCCGGCGCGTACGCAATCTACCCGCTCGATCCCCCGACGTTGCTCATGGCCGCGCGAACCCAGGCGAAGTACGCGGACCTACCGCTGGGGCTCATCGACGCGTCCGTGTTCGCCGTGTGCCAGACCCTCGGGGAGCCGAAGGTGGCCACCCTGGACCGCCGCCATTTCGGCATCCTGCGAACGGAGGAGGGCCAGCCTTTGGAGATCCTGCCCGCGATCGACGTTTGAGCGGTCAGCCTCGGCCCGCGCGTGCGCGGGCGCCGGCTACTTCGCGATCTCCCAAATGTGGCCCCCGGGATCGCTGAAGCTGGCGGTTCGCACTCCCCAGGGCCGATCCATCGGACCATTGAGCAGCTCCACTCCTCGTTTGGCCAGCTCCGCGCACATGGCATCGACGTCGTCCACCTCGATGGTGAACTGAAGGCGGGATCCGGCCTCGCGAGGTGCCACCTCTGCAGGCTCGATGAGCTCCCGAGCCGCCGTGGTCTTCAGCAGGTTGATGATCGTGTTCCCGAAGTCGAACACGGCCGAGTCGTCGTCCTCGAACGTGACCGTCAGACCGAAGACCTCCCGGTAGAAGTGCTTCGCGGCCGCGAGGTCCTCGACGAACAGCGTGATGGCACCGATCCCCTTCGGCCACGAAGTGACTTGCGAAACTGCCATGAAGGCCTCCCATCGAACGTTGACCGTCCCCGCTGCAAACGGAGACAGTACCCCCATTCTCCGGGACTACGTGCGGACGGCATCCTGGTACCTGGCTTCGTCGACGACCAGCCGCCAGTACCCCCGAGCGGGGGAGGCCGCCCTGAAGTCCTCGAAGTCGAACGTCAGGATCGGCAGGTCGTGGCGATCGGCGATGGCCATCACTGATGCATCCACCAATCCGAGATCGAGGTCACCGAACCGGCGATCGAACTCCAAGGCGGCCCGCAACAGGCCGGCAGTTAGGTAGGCCACGGAATGCTCTCCCGTCGCAAGCGCGGCCAGGAACTCGCGGGCAGGCTCCCGGCCGAGCCGGGCTCGGAGCAGTTGATCCACCTCCACCGCAACCGGCGTCGGGACGATGAGGTCGCGGCCAAGCTCCGTGACGAGAGCGGAAGCCAGCCGATGGGCCCGGTCCCGCCGGTTCGCCGCCGCGACCAGGGGGCCGGTGTCCGCCACCACTCTCATGGGCGGGACCGGGCCAGTCGCCTCAAGTACCGCTCGGCGTTCCGGCCAAGATCCTCCGGTCCTTCTCCGGTCCCCACGTAGCCCGGCCGCTTGCGTCGTGATGTGGCCCTCGCTCCCGCCTCGATGAGCCGGGCCACGGTCGCCGAAAAGGACTCCCCTTCCTTCGCGA
>JACDCJ010000155.1 GCA_013817655.1 Actinosomnolentus pattersoniae (SeqCode) | reverse complement strand
CGAGGACGATGCCAGCTTCGACGGCCGTCACTACCGGCTGGCCGGGGCGACGTACCGCCCCCGGCCCGTGCAGCGGCCTCATCCGCCCATCTGGATCGGCGCCGGCGGCGAACGGGCGACCATCCCGATCGCCGCCCGGCAGGCCGATGTTTGGCACTGCTTCAGCCCGTTCGAGGAGCTCCCGCGAAAGGCTCACGTCATGGACGAACATGCGAAGAGGGCGGGACGAGATCCGGCGTCCATAACGAGGGCGACCAACCTGTGGATCTCGGAGTCATGGGCCGAGGTGAGCGAACGGGCGGATGCCCTTCGCGAGCTCGGATTCACTTACCTCGTGGTCCCGTGGCCGAGGGAAGGTCGGCGGCGCCTCGATCATTTCGTCCGGAGGGTGATGCCCGGCCTCACCGGATGAGCGGATCGTGGATCGCCCGCGTGGCGGTTGCTCGGCGGCTAGTGTCCCATAGTCCCGCGCTGGTCTCGTCCGGCTCGCCGTTTTCCTCCGAGGCCTGCGACCTGCTGGCTATCCGATCTCCAGTCTCACCGGGACCGCTCGTGCGATCGCGTCGTGAACCGGGCAGCGCCGCGCCGCCTCCTCGATGAGCCGGTCCACCTGCGGTCCGCCGGTGACGGCTCTCACCTGGATGAGAACGCTGAGCGGCCCTGAGGGCACCGCGCTGTCGATCGCGAGAATTCCCCGGTCGTCGGATTCGCTCTCGACCGCCACCTCCAGGCTCGTCAACCGCACACCCTCCTCCGCCGCGCGCATGGCGACCAGGGTTCCCACGCAGCTCGACAGGGCCGCGCGGAACAACCACCCGGGAGAGGGAGCGCTCGCCGACCCTCCAACGGATGTCGGCATGTCCGTGGTGACCGCCTCACCGTCCGGCCCCTCGACCCGAAACCGGAGCCCACCCTCCAGCTTCGCCGTCGCCACAGAGTCGACGTACCTCGCCTCGTCCGGATGCGCCGACAGGTATTCCCGCGCTGCGGCCAGCTTGGAACCGATCTCCGTCACGTCGTTCCCCTTCCTTGCCATTGCGTGGGCACGCGTACGTATCCACAATGGCAGCTCGGCATGATCGGAATGCTCGGCCCAACGGTAGCGCTGCACGAAGGGAGGCGACGCGCGGTGGGGAACTACCGCTTCGGCACTCGTTGGGTCCTGCAAGCGCCCATCGATCGAGTGTGGGATGCCATCGTCGAGACGGAGCGTTGGCCGACCTGGTGGCGCGGAGTGCAGTCCGCCGACGTCCTGGAGCAGGGGGCGGAAGGCGGCGTCGGGAAGCGCGTGCGCTACGTCTTCCGGTCGGCGCTGCCCTACACCCTCGGGTTCGAGATGGTGCTGCGCGAGGTGAGCCGCCCACACCTCTTGGTCGCGGACGCCTCCGGTGAGCTCGAAGGTTTCGGTCGCTGGGAGATCACCGAGGACGGCGGGGTCACGACCCTCGACTACACCTGGCACGTGCGGACGACCGCGGCGGCGATGAACCTGCTCGCGCCCTTCGTCCGTCCGGCGTTCGTGTGGAACCACCATGTGGTGATGCGCTGGGGGGCCGAGGGGCTCGCCCGTCACCTTTCCGCCCCGCTCCTCGGCGTCGAGTCGACGCCGAATCCGAAGCTGACGGATCTGCTCCCGCTCGTGGGGCTGATGACGATCCTGGCGCTGGCGGTCCGGCGATGGAGCCGGGTTTTCTCCTCGCGCTCCCGCGGATAGCGGGCCTGTTCCGCTTCCCAGGTCCGCGGGCACGCCGCAAGGACGCTGGACGAGAGACGTTACCTACCTAGCCGCGCGCTCCAGTTCCGATGGCCGGCGTCGCGCCCGGGCTTCGAACCATCCACCCTCTCCCGGGAGGTCCTGGAGTCAGACCCTCTGGAAGGGGTGTTGAAATAGTTCGGGCACCGATTCGAGATCGACGAAGTTCGCGCCAACGGCGTCGGCGAGATCGCCCCCCAGGTCCGCGAAGGCGAGCACCGTGGTCTCGACGCCGGCGTGGAGGTATCGCGGCGAAGCCCACCCCGCGACGAAGGCCGGTCGGTCCATCGGCGCCCGTGCAAGCTTGGTTTGCCAACCGCCTGCTGCCGTGGGAGCCTCCCACCTACATCACGGACCTAGGGGGGATGCTCGATGGACCTGTTGGAGCGGATCGACGCGATGATCGACGAAAGACACCTTCTGCGGCACTCGTTCTACCGGGCCTGGGTGGACGGAACGCTGCCGATGGAATCGCTTAGGGACTACGTCCGTCAGTACTTCGGGTTCGAGGCCAAGTTCCCCCGGTTCCTTTCCGCGATCCACTCCCGGAGCGATCGGCCGGACGTGCGGGCCGCGCTGCTGGAGAACCTGTGGGACGAGGAGCACGGCGAGGCCAACCATCGCGAGCTGTGGCTCCGGTTCGCAGAGGGGATCGGGGTCGCTAGGAACGATGTCGTGGGCGCCGAGCCGAACCCGGCCACCCGGGCATTGCTGGAAACCTACTGGTCGGCCGCCACCGAGGCTCCGGTCGCCGCCGGCGTGGCCGCCGTTTACGCCTACGAGGCTCAGGTCCCCGCGGTGGCGCAGGCGAAGATCGACGGGCTGCGTCAGCGCTACGGGGTCGACGATACTCGCACGCTCGGGTTCTTCGAACTGCACTCCACCCTGGACTTGGAGCACTCCGAGGCCGAGCGGCGGATCCTGGCCGAGGCCGGCCCCGAAGATCGGGACGCAGCGCTGCGGACCACGGGAGAGGCTCTCGACGCCTGGTGGGGATTCCTCGACGCGGTCGATCCCGCGAACGCGCCTCTGGCCCCGGCCGGCTGAACCCACCGGCGGCGGAGGGTCCCGGAACCCCCTGTCGGTGCGTGCTCCTAAGCTCCGGTCGTGTCCGCCGTCGTTTCCCCCGCCGCCCTCAGGCGCGGAATGATGAGTCCCAAGACATGGGAAGACGCCGTCCAAGAGGTCGAAGGCCTCGCGGATCGGTTGGGCAAGCCCATCGATCCGCTCATCCGGCCCGTGGTGAGCGCCCTACGGGCGCACGGCTTCCCAACCACCGGATCATGCCAGGGACACTTGAGTCGGGGGCACCCCTATCCGTGGATCGAGATCACGCCGCCGCAGCCCACGGCAACGGATCCGAGGGCAGCACAGGAGGAGGTTCGACGTTCCGGAATCCTTCTGCGGGCGCACCTGACGACGTTCCTGGAAGGCTTCTACTCGACGAGGCCGGCGTCGCGTCACTCCACGCGCCTTGGCTTTCACTTCTTTCCGTTCGGTCTGTTCCGCCTTCAGAGCGTCGGCGCGGAGATCCTCCCCTACGAGAGAACAGAGATCAGAAGGGCGAGGATTACGGAGTATCGCGCCGAAGCGGCAAGCTTCGGCCAGTATCTGCGCGCTGAGCTGTAGAGGTACCGGGGCTCCTGCGGGACAGCCTTTCAGGCGCGACTCCAGCGTTGGGCGATGTAGCGCTCCCGCTCGCGCTCGTCCTCGATCCCTCGCGTGCCGTTGTTCAGCCTTACGAAGAAGACCCTCTTCTTCGAGGACTGGCCCTGCCGGTCCACCGCTGTGATCTCGGCCTCGACGGGATGCCCCGACGGCTCGACGTGGACCCGGCAGATGTCCTGTCCGTCCAGGTGGTGGATCGTCGTCGTCACGTTCGCCGCCGCGGCCAGGCCGACTGCGTTCTCGACGAGCTGGTTCAGGTGCAGCATGAACAGGTCCGAGTCGTCCCTGCCCTCCTTGCGCAGCGTCGCGTAGTCGTTCCCCAGCCCGACTATGCCCCCGTCGTCCGCCACTCCGATCACAAGCGTCCCGCCGAACTCGGAGTTGAGGAAGGCGGCGACCGTCTTGATCGTCGCGCCTTCGACCAGCCTGCTCTTCTCCCCCGCTTTCAGGTCCCACCGGAGCGATGACTTGAACTCCAGGTGCTTGTCCTCCTTGCGAGCCAGCAGCTCGCCGATCGGGCACGTCTTCTGGTGGGCGACCCTCGCCCGCTCGTACACCCGGGGCATCAGCGACCTGATCACCTCCGCACGGAACTCCGGCTTGTCCAGGATCCGGATAGTCAGCTCCTCGGCCTGGCTCATCCGGGCGGCGACGGCGTTCGTGAATCGCTTGTCGAACTCGATCCCGAAGTTGTCCTCCGTGTTCGCCGCGGCCTGCTGCTGGACCTCCGGGTCCGCCGCCATGTCGGCGCCGATCCCCTCGAGGTGCAGACGATCCGCCTCGGCCAGGTCGGCGCCGAAGCGGTCGTTCAGCCGGGCGATCAGCTCGGACAGGGGCGCGAGAAGCTCCTCGTAGCCGCCGGGCCCGCCCTCGCCGAACGCCCGCAGCACCCCGCCGCCCGTCTCCAGGCTCAGGTCGTGCTCGCCCGTCCGCTTGACGCGCAGGTGAGTCATCTGGATCTGGTCGCCGAGGTCCATCGATCCGGTCGCCTCCGAAGGCAAGCGACGTTCCAGCAGCCGGCAGTACGCGTACCGCTTCTCCATCGCCGTGTCCGCCATCGGCAGTACCTGCGAGATGAACCCGTACCGGGAGACGAAGCGTTTCAGCCAGGTCCGGAACTCCTCCCGGTCGGCCTCGTCCAGGTCCATGAAGCGGTCCCGTGCCACATCGAGCAGCGCGTAGAGCCGTGG
>JACDCJ010000019.1 GCA_013817655.1 Actinosomnolentus pattersoniae (SeqCode) | reverse complement strand
ATCCAACGCAGCGAGTGGGGGCTCAAGTGGAACATCGCCCTCGAGGCCGGCGGTCTCCTGGTGAGCGACAAGATAAAGATCGAGGTGGACGGCCAGCTGGTCGAGAGCAAGGCCGCCGCCGAGGAGACGGCTCGGAAGGAAGCCCAGGCGAGCTGACCGCAGCGCTCCGGTCTTCGGGCCAACGGGAATCCGCCGCCGGCCCGACGTATCGTGTCCGCATGCCGACCCGCAAGGAGCTCGTCGAGATCGACGGCCGGGAGGTGACCATCACCAACCCGGAGAAGGTCTTCTTTCCCACCACGGGGCACACCAAGCTCGACCTCGTCCGCTATTACCTCGCGGTCGCAGAAGGGGCGCTCCGCGGGGTGTCGGGCAGACCGATGGCGTTGAAGCGGTTCGTCAACGGGGCCGGGAGCGAGTTCTTCTTCCAGAAGCGGGCGCCGGAGTCTCGACCCGACTGGATCGAGACCGTCGAGCTCAGCTTCCCGTCCGGACGGACGGCGCACGAGATCGTCGTTCGCAATGCGGCCCAGTTGGCATGGATCGTCAACCTCGGATGCATCGACCTGAACCCTCACCCGGTGCGAGCCGATGACCTCGAACATCCAGACGAGCTTCGGGTCGACCTGGACCCCGTCCCGGGCGTGACCTGGCCGCAGATCCGGGACGTCGCGCTGGTGACGAAAGAGGCCCTCGAGGCCTTCGGATTGCGGGGCTGGCCCAAGACCTCGGGGTCGCGAGGCTTTCACGTGTACAGCCGGATCGAGCGTCGCTGGACCTTCGGTGAGGTCCGGAGGGCGGCTCTGGCCCTCGCCCGTGAGGTGGAGCTGCGGGCACCCGATCTCGCCACCAGCAAGTGGTGGAAGGAGGAGCGCCACGGAGTGTTCCTCGACTACAACCAGAACGCGAAGGATCGCACTGTCGCCTCGGCGTACTCCGTCCGCCCCACTCCGGACGCTCGCGTCTCCACTCCGCTGCGGTGGGAGGAGGTGGGCGACTGCCGGCCAGAGGCGTTCACCATCGACACGGTGCCAGATCGGTTCACCGCCGCGGGCGACCCCGCGGAGGGGATGGATGAGGCTCCCGGGTCGCTCGAGCCCCTCCTGGAGCTCTCCTCGGAGCACGAGGCGGCCGGGCTCGGCGATGCGCCATGGCCCCCGCACTTCGCCAAGCAGGCGGGCGAGCCTCGACGCGTCCAACCATCGAAGAGACGCCGGAGCGGCCGGGCACAAGTGCGAGACGGGGTCGTCCCGCCCCCGGCCCCCGGCAAGGACGTGGGACCCACCGGTCGGCGCCGAACAACCATGCCGCTCATCGAGATCGCCCGGGCCGCCACGTGGGGCGAGGCCATGGAGGGCCTTGAGCGGTGGAAGGCGAGACACCAGCGGGTCTGGCCGCGCCTCGCCCCCTCGGATGTGCTGGTCGACTCGATGCGGGGCCGAAACACCACGTGGACGCGCATCCGGCTGAACCTCCGGGACGTGCCCGAGGAGGAGCGTCCGCCCCAGGAGGCGCTCGAGGTTGACTATGACCCGTGGGCCGGATACGAAGGGCCCGACCGTTCCGGATCCGCCGAGCGCCCGAGGCGCCGCTCCAAGCCGAACGCTTCCTGACGCGCGACGAGGTGGTCCATGAACACTGGGTGGGAAGGAGTGGCGAGATGAACGGCCTCGAGGGGTCCACGTTCGACAGGGCCAGGCGCAAACGCACGCGCAAACGGCTGGTCGCCCGGCTGCGAGACGAGGACACGGCCGAACTGCTCCCGCTCGACGAGGTCGCGAGGCGGCTTCGCCGGTTCGAGCAACACTACGTCGGGATCCGAAGCATTCCGGTGGAAGGCATCGTGGGGACGGTGGATCGTGGCCGGGACTTCGATCGAGGCTTCCTGCCGCGACGTCCCGAGATCAGGACCCGCTGGGAACGGCTGGAACGGGCCTTCCCCGAGGGCTCCTTTCCGCCGATCGTGGCCTACGAGGTCGATGGCTCCTACTTCTTGGTCGATGGCCACCACCGCGTGGCACTGGCCAAACAACGGGGGATCGAACAGATCGACGCCGAGGTCACCCGCCTGCGGACCCGCTACCCGCTCCCCCCGAACGCCGACATCGGCAGGATCATCCACATGGAGCAGGAGCGGACGTTCATGGAGGCGAGCGGGCTGGAACGAGCCCGGCCGGAGTCGAAGATCGAGCTCAGTCGCCCCTACGGCTATCAGGAGCTCCTCGAACTGGTCCGGGTACACGGCTACCACCTGATGAAGGAACGCGGCCGAGCGCTTCCGGACGATGAGATCGCCGGAGACTGGTACGACTGGCTGTATCTCCCGCTCGTCGAGGCCGCTCGTGCCGCCGGGCTGCCCGGGCTCCTGCCGGAGGCGACCGATGGCGACCTGTTCCTCTGGCTCCATCATCGCTGGCTGGCGCTGTTTCCCGAGCGAGGAGGGATCGACAACGCCGAGCTGGTTCGTGTGGCCCGGGAGGACCTCATCGGGCAGGCAAGGCCCCACCCGCTTCGCACCGCGACACGCATCGCCGGCCGGGGGCTCGCTCGGGGGACCGCCGCCGTCACCGCGCGGCCGGCCCGGCCCACCGACCGTTCCCCAGGTTCAGCGGACTGAAGCGCCGCCGGCCGGAGAGCGGCGGCGGTGGGAGGCGCGCCGGCTCATCGCAGGAGGCCTATGCCGAGCGTTACGGCGCCGACCGTTAGTACGGCGGCGCCGACGTACACGAGGGCGATGAACGCGTTGGGCTCTGTGGCCCTTGGGGAAGCGACAGAAAGGCCGAATCCGAGAGGCATCGCGATGGGGGGCACGACCAGGCATGCTCGAACCAAGCTCTTAGCTCCGTCTCCGAGGTCCGCGGCATCGACGTACAACAGGCCCAGAAGGGCCAGGATGACCAGGACGCCGGCGTGGGCGTGCATGGCCCGAAAGAGGTTCTGCCTCACCGGATTGTCGAGGTATCCGGGGGTTCGCCTGCGGATATAGGAGAGGAGCGCGACGCCACCGAACTCGATCGTCGGCACGAGGACGAGGAGCAGTCCCGCGGTCGCTCTGGAGGAGGTGGACATGTTCACCGCCTTCCGGTGGGTCGAGGAGAGATCGTTACGCCATCCAGTTCGTAGATAGTGTCATGAGGATTTCCGAGCTCAGCGCGATCAGTTGCGTTCCGCTCCCGACGATCAAGTACTACCTGCGGGAAGGCCTGCTGCAGCCAGGAATACTCACCGCGCGCAACCGGGCCGAGTACGAGGAGTCGCACCTCCATCGCCTTCGGCTCATCCGCGTATTGAGAGAAGTCGGCGGCCTCGGGATCGCCTCGGTTCGGGCCGTCGTCGAGGCCGTCGCCGACGAGGGCCTCCCGATGCACGATCTTCTCGGCCTGGCCCACCATGCCCTAGGGCCGCCAGCCGACAGTGGCCGCCTTCCAAGCGACGTCACGGAGGCCCGCCTGGAGGTCGACGGGTTCCTCGCGGACCTCGGATGGTTGGTCAGCCCTCAGGCTCCTTCGCGCCGCACCCTCGCCAACGCGCTCGTGGCGCTGCGGCGATTGGGTCGGGAGGGCGGCGTCGACGTCTTCCGGCCGTACGCGGACCTCGCCGATGGCCTGGCGGGACGCGAGCTCCAGACGGTGCCCACGATGGCATCGCGGGCCGACGCGATCGAGTCCGTCGTCGTCGGCACCGTCGTGTTCGAGGCGGCCCTGATCGCGCTGCGCAGGCTGGCCCAAGAGCATCACTCCGCTCGCAAGTTCGCACGAACATTCACCGACTGTTCCTGATAATCGGAAGGGGGCGGGAAGACCGCCCCCTTCCTGCGTCAATGCGACGTTAGCGTGTGACTATCCGTTCGCGAGGTCCACGGCCGCGTATGCGTCCAGACGCCCCTGCCCCCAGACGTTGTTGTTGGAGGTCGTCCCCCCGCACGTCGAGTTGGCGGTGTCGATGGCAGTGGAGTCAAGGATCGGACGCGTGCCGGCGATGTCGCGGAGAAGCGACGGCGCGGCCGACCAGATGAGCGCCACGGTGCCCGCCACGTGGGGCGAGGCCATGGACGTTCCGCTGATGGCGAGGTAGCCGCCGTTGTTCCACGAGCTCCGCACGTTCACGCCCGGCGCCGAGATGTTCGGCTTGATGATGCTCCCGAACGGCGACGGCCCGCGGCTGGAGAACGAGGCTATGACGTTGTTGATGTCATACGCCCCGGACCCGTAGCTCTCGGGGTAGCTCCCCGGAGCCCCGACGGTTCCACATCCAGGCCCGCTGTTCCCGTTCGAGAACTGCGGGAAGATGCCGGATGCGACCCAGGCCTGAACGGTCGACTGGTAGAAGTCGTCGCCCCCGGCAGGAGTGCCCCACGAGTTGTTGACTATGTGGGGCCGCCTGCCGGCGCGGGGCGCGCTCCCGTTGATCTTTGTCGGGGCAAGGATCCACTCCCCTGAGGAAAGCAGGGCGAAGTCCGAGCATGAGTTCGACTCGCATCCCTTCGCGGCGATCCACCTGGCCTCCGGAGCAACCCCGATCTGGTTGGCCCCGTCCTCACCCACCATGGTGCCCATCGTGTGGGTGCCGTGTCCGTTGTTGTCACACGGAGCGAGAGAGGGGTTGCCGCAGACCTCCGAGGGGTCCCACCAGTTGTAGTTGTGGTTGAAGGTACCGTCCGCCTTGCGGCCCCGGTACTGGGTGTCCAAGGCGGCGTGGGTGTACTGCACGCCGGTGTCGATGTTGGCAACGGTGATCCCGGCCCCGCGGGTTCCGAAGTCGGCCCACACGTCGTCGGCCCTGATGTTCACAATCCCCCACTCGGGCGCGGAGCCCGGCGAGCCGGCCTCGCCGCGGATGGTCGGCGGGAGCGGGACGGTGCGGTGAAGGCGGATCCTCGCCACCTCGGGGCGCGCCGCCAGGACATCTATCGTCGCCGCATCGGCGGTCGTGAGGACGGCGTTCACGATCCAAAAGGGCCTGGCCTCGAGGCCGCGGGACGCGAGGAGCGCGCGGACGCCGCCCTGGGTCGCCTCGGCCGTTGCCTTCAGCCGGTTCACGACGAACCAGCCCCTGGCCGTCCAGTCCTTGACTGCGGGAGCGCCGCTCAGGTCGGCCTTCGCCTTGAGGATGACGAACACCTTCGCCGCGGCCGAGGACTGCAGCCGATCCAGAACGTCCGCGTCGATCTTCGAGGCGCGGGGGGCGGGGGAGGCCGGCGCGGCTGAGGAAAGGAGGAACGCGAGGGAGAGCAGGAGCGCCCCCATCGCGCTCACCGTCCTCGGCCACCTAAATGCTTCTGAGGTCATTGCTGATCCTTTCGAGATCTTGAAGGCGGGCAGACAAAACAACGATGATCCCTTCCGCAAGCACCCCCTCCCTGGCCGGCGTGCGGCATGATCAGCTTGCCCACGATGTGGGCGAGCGGGATCATGACACGGAGCAGGGGACACCGCAAAACCGCTGTTCGGAGGACAGCCGACCTCCCAATCGGCAACTGAAGCCCGGAGCCGGACCTGTTCCGCTCCCGCGGACTCGACCCTAGCCGTGGTAGGCTTGGAGCACGGACGGCGAAGCCGTCCCGTGAGGTTTCGCTTTCCGGTTCCTCCTTCAGTGGGCGACGGGCAAGTCGAGTCCTCCCCCAAGCCTCGGCGGCCGAATGCCGCGAAGGAGCGAACAGATGTCCAGACCCACGTTCTCCGATCTTGGCGTGTCGGCGCCGGTGGCGGCCACCCTCGCCGACCGGCAGATCCTGCACCCCTTTCCCATCCAGGAGCTTGTTCTTCCCGATGCGATGGCGGGGCGGGATGTCCTCGCCCGCTCGCGCACCGGGTCGGGGAAGACCCTTGCTTTCGTCCTTCCCATCATCGAGCGGATCGATCCAACCGCACGTCAGCCGGGAGCGCTGATCCTGGTCCCGACCCGCGAGCTCGCGTCCCAGGTCACGCAGGAGTTCGTCGACGTGGCACGGGTGCGGGGCTTGCGCGTCGCCTCGGTTTATGGAGGCGTCGGGATCCGCGAGCAGGGCCGGGCCGCGGGGCGGGCGCACATCCTGGTCGCAACCCCCGGCCGCATGGAGGACATCGCGAACCGGGGCCTGGTGAGACTCGATGCGATCCGCATCTTCGTGCTGGACGAGGCCGATCGCATGCTCGACATGGGCTTCCAGCCACAGGTCGACCGGCTCGTCCGAAGGCTCCCGAAGGACCGTCAGACCATGTTCTTCTCGGCGACGCTCGACGGTGAAGTGGGTCGCCTTGCCCATGCGTATACGCGTTCCGCTCGCCGGTACGAGGTCGAGGCGGCTCACCAGACCGTTGAGGAGGTGGAGCACCGGTTCGTCCCCGTGGCCGCGGGCGGAAAGGTCGAAGCGCTGGTCGCACTCCTTCGGGCCGACCGTGGGCTGGCACTCGTGTTCGTTCGGACGAAGCGCGGAGCCGATCGGCTCGCCTCCAAGCTCAGGGCGCACGACGTCCGAGCGGTAGCCATGCACGGGGATCTCACGCAGGCGGCTCGCGAGCAGGCCCTCTCCCGATTCGAGTCGGGCAGGGTGGACACGCTCGTCGCGACGGACGTGGCGGCGCGGGGCCTCGACCTCGAACGGATCAGCCACGTCATCAACTTCGACCCCCCTCAGGACGACAAGGGATATGTCCATCGGGTCGGGCGAACGGCCCGCGCCGGACGGGCAGGCACCGGCGTCACCTTCGTCCATCCGGAGGAGCAGGGGGACGTCGGTCGCATGGCCTCCCGGCTAAAGCTCGGGGAGGAGTTCCAGCTGGAGGGAATGGTGATGGCCCCGCCGCGACTGGTCTTCACTTCGGGACGGCGCGGAGGGATGAGGGGCAGAGCTCGACGCCGCTGAACCCTCGGGAGGGCCGGCGCTGAATGTAGCGTGGACCCACTACGATGGCGCCTCCATCGATACTGGGAGCGTGGGAATGCCGGACGAGCCCTCTTCCTCGGAGACCCTTCAACGCGACATACCAGCGGCTGAGGATAGGCCCGTCGGGAAATCCGCTGCGCCCGACGGAGGAACCCCGCCGAAATCCGGATCGAAGAAGCGGTCCCGGCTCGCCTTCCTGACGGAGCTCCCGGCCCTCCTGTTCATCTCGCTTGCCCTCGCGCTCGTCATAAAGACCTTCGTGTTCCAGGCGTTCTACATTCCGTCGGAATCCATGCTCCCGACGCTCGAGGTGGGCGACCGGGTCCTCGTCAACAAGGTCGGTTACCGCTTCCATCCCCCCCGGCGGGGCGACATCATCGTGTTTGAGGATCCCAATCCCGGTCCCGAGGCCGACCGAAGCGCACTCTCGGACTTCTGGCACTGGCTCACCGAGGGGCTCGGGGTTTCCTCGAACCCGGAGAAGGACTTCATCAAGCGGGTCATCGGCCTCCCCGGTGAGACCGTTGAGATCCGAAGGGGAACTGTCTACATCGACGGCAGGAAGCTCCCCGACGAGCCCTACGTGAGCTCCATCGCCGACACGAGCGATTCCGGTCCCTTCGAGGTGCCACCGGAGCAATTGTTCGTCATGGGCGACAACCGCACGGCATCCTCGGACTCGCGGACGAGCCTGAGCTACATCCCGTACGACAGGGTCATCGGCCGGACGTTCGTGATCATCTGGCCTCCATCCAGCCTGCGGTGGGTATCAGGCCTCGACTACGCGCTCGCGCCAGCAGCTCTTCTGCCGCTCGCAGCCTGAAGCTCCGCTCGACACCCAACGCCGCTTCGGGGTTCCCCAGGCGCATTACCGCAGGTCAAGGCGTGTCAGACGCGGTGAATAGCATCGGGAGCGATGGGCAGCCTGGTGGAGCTCGGGCGATGGCGGGAGCGGCGCGGCGCCGCACGTCTCGGCATGGACCGTCTCGAGCGTGCCGTCGATGAGCTCGACCGGCTCACGACCGCGCTTCTACGGGAAGGGGGGGCGCTCGATGGCCCGCTCGAGACCCAGCTGCTCGCGCTGATCGGGGAGCTGTCGATGGGGATGCTGGACGAGGCCTCAGATCGCGCCGAGCGGCTCGTGGGGCGGCTGCACGGGCTCGTGCCACGTCGAGCCGGGCGGGAAGGCTGAAGAGCTCTACCGCTGTTCCACGTATGAACTGGGACCCGGCTCCCAATCTCGAAGCCATTCCGCTCCCTTGACCAGGAGCGCGCCCACGGCGGCGGTCCTCATCAGCCGGGCCAGGGGGCTCCTGCGGACCGCCGGCAACCCGGATAGGAACGGCGCGCTGATCATGACGGCCGTCGCGAGTCGCTGGCGAAGACGACGGCCCTGCTCCGACGCAAGGAACTCCCGCGCGGTTTCGGTGGCATCGGCGAGAGCCTCGAACATCGTATCGACCGCGTCGGAGACGCCCCGAGATGCGCCCGTCTGACTCTTTCCTCTGTCATCCATGACGCAACGATTCCCCTGATCCCCTGAAGGCAACCGCCCTAGGCGACCCGCCCCGGTCTGCCGTCCGCTGCCGAGTAGGGGAGCCCAGCGGCGTCCCAGCCCTCCATACCACCGTCGAGGTTCTCGGCATCGAAGCCTCGAGCTCGAAGCATCATGGTCGCGAGCTCGCTCCGGGTGCCCACCTTGCAGACCACGGCAACCGGCCGTTCGGGATCCAGACGGCCCCGCTCGCCACCGGCCATCACCTCGGCGAGGGGCACGTGAACCGCTCCCTCGATTCGGCCGGCGTCCCACTCGAAGGGCTCCCGCACGTCGAGGATCTGATAGTGGTCACGCTGCTCGAACAGTTTCCGCGGATCGTCCATCGCCATGCTCCCGTTCGATCTCAGCTACGACGACGACGTTAGCAGCCCTGGGGCGGGCGAGCCCCCGGCGACGCGAATGGGGCCGCTGCTATCGTCGAGCGGGTGGGAGACGGGACCGATCGGGCCGGCGGATCCGCCGCCGAGCCGGGACCGGAGCGGCGACGCCGGATCGGCACCCTCATGCGGGGCCTCGCCATCGACGTCACCCCGCTTCGCCGTTCTCGCGACTACCGAGTCATGTGGACCGGCCAGCTCATCGGCCTGAGCGGGCGCCAGATCACCGCCGTCGCACTCCCCTTCCAGGTCTTCCTCTTGACGCGGTCCTCGCTGGCGGTGGGGCTCATCGGGCTCGCACAGATCGTGCCGCTGGTCGTCGTGGGCATCGGAACCGGGCCGCTCGCCGACCGCATCGATCGACGGCGCCTGATACTGCTGAGCGAGCTCGGGCTGGCCATCACCAGCCTGCTCCTCCTCGCCGGCGCGCTGTGGGGGCGGCCACCGCTCTGGTACCTCTATGTCCTGGCCGGCACTCAGGCCGGGCTCTCCGGGATCAGCGGCCCAGCTCGCTCGGCCTCCATCCCGAACCTGGTGTCCAGGGAGCAGCTTCCCGCGGCAATGGCGCTCACCCAGGTCCTGTTCAACACGAGCATGATCGTCGGTCCCGCCCTGGCCGGCGTCATCCTTGCCCGATACGGCCTGACGTGGGCCTATGGCGCCGAACTGGCCTCCTGCGTCGGGTCCGTCGCCGCCGCTCTCATGCTCCGGCCGCTCCCGCCCAAGCGCGAGGAAGGGAGCGAGGTTCCGTCGGGGTGGCTCGCGATACGCGAGGGATTCTCGTTCCTGCGCGGCCGTCGCGTGCTGCTGTCGACGTTCGCCATAGATCTCAACGCCATGGTGTTCGGAATGCCGAGGGCGCTCTTCCCAGTCCTGGCCCTCCAGGTCTTCCGGGTTGGGCCGGAGGGACTGGGACTGCTCTACGCGGCGCCGTCCGTCGGGGCGCTCCTCGGGGCCCTCACGACCGGATGGGTCGGGAGGATCCGCCGCCAGGGCCGCGCGGTCGTCTGGGCGGTCGCCGTGTGGGGTCTCGCCATCACGGCGTTCGGCCTCTCCGGCCGGTTCTTCGGCCTTGCCCTCTTGTGCCTCGCGATCGCCGGCGCGGCGGACGTCATCAGCGCCGTCTTCCGCGGGACCATCCTGCAGCTTTCCCTGCCCGACACCCTCCGGGGCCGGATCTCGGGGATCCACATCATGGTGGTGACCGGTGGCCCCCGGCTCGGAGATGTCGAAGCCGGCCTGGTTGCGTCCCTCGTCTCCCCTTGGTTCTCGGTCGTGTCGGGGGGCGTCGCCTGCGTCGTCGGAGCCGCCGTCCTTGCCGCCGCCGTCCCGGAGTTCCTCGGGTACTCCACGCCGAGCGAGGGGCTACTCGAGCAGTGACGCCAGCTGGCGGGCGTTCTTGACCGCGTAGTTCTCGTAGCAGTTGTTCAGCACCACGTGGGTCTCGCGCGCCTGGTCGGCCAGAGCCTCGATCCGCGGGATCCACTCCTCCAGCTCCCGCTCGTCGTAGTCGTACCGAAACCGCTCCGCGGCCGTTTCCGTCTTCTTCTCCCAGACCGCCGGATCGCGCCCGTGGAAACGGACCATCGCGAGCTCCTCGCACGTCGCGGCGGCGACGGGCGGAAGGCTGGATGCGAAGCCCTGCGGCATGTCGACGCACACGTAAGGAAGCCGGTGAGTCTCCAGGAACGAGAGGGTCCCCCGCCGGTTTCGCTCCTCCATCCAGGACTTGTGGCGGAACTCGACCGCTATCCGGTAGTCGGGCAATCGCTTCGCGCACTCGAGGAGATAGTCCTTGGCCGCCCGGCCGATCACGAACCAATGGGGGAACTGGAAGAGCACGGCGCCGAGCTTCCCTGCCGAGTGCAGTGGCATCAGCGCCTCCCGGAACCGGGCCCAGGTCTCATCGACGAGCTCCGGTGGCACCGCCTCGCGATACACGTTGCGCTTGGCGGCCAGGTCCTCCGGGAGCGCCTCCTTCACGTCCTTGTACAGGGAGTCAACCTTCGTCGGATGGTTGGTCAGGAGCGAATAGGCCTTGATGTTGAACGTGAAGTCCTTGGGAGTGCGCTCGATCCAGAGGACGGAGTTCCTCTCACTCGGCGGGAAGTAGTAAGTGGAGTCGACCTCGACGATCGGGAACTGAGAGGCGTAGAAGCGCAGGCGATCTTCGGCCGACGTGGCCTCCTTCGGGTAGAAGTTCCCCCGCTTGATCAGCGTCGGTTCCGTCCAGGAGGAGATACCCACGAGGACCTTGCCGCCCTTCCGCTCCATGATCGGCCGAACCTCGCGCGGATCGGCGATCGGCCCTAGATCCAGCCGGCCGCGTTGATGATCTCGGAATGGCGGAGCTTCCGAAGCGCCTCGCGCTCGATCAACCGCACGCGTTCCCCCGAGAGTCCCATGACCTTCCCCACGTCCCGCAGGCTCATGGCATGGCCGTTTCCGAGGCCGTATCGCAGGGCGATTACCCGCCGCTCGCGCGCGTCCAGCACCTCCATAACGGCCTGGCCGATCTCGTGGCGCAGCATCGCGTCCTCGACTGCGTCTAGCGGACTCTGCTCATCGGCCTGCTGCAGCAGGTCCCCGAGTTCGGTGTCCTCACCCACGGGGGCCTGCAGGGAAACGGGCTCCCGCCGCTCGGCCTCCAGAAGCCGGGCCACCTCCTCCACCGGGATGACGAGCGACTTCGCGAGCTCGTCGGGCGTGGGATCCCTTCCGTAGCGCTGGCTGAACTGCACGAAGGTTCGCCGCAGCTTTCTTATCTGATCGTGGACGTGGACGGGCAGGCGGATCTGCCTGCCGCGATCCGCGATCGCTCTGGTGATGGCCTGGCGGATCCACCAGGTCGCGTAGGTGGAGAACTTGAACCCCCGGCGCCAGTCGAACAGCTCGACGGCCCGCATCAGTCCGATGTTGCCTTCCTGCACGAGGTCGAGGAAGGGCAACCCCTGGCCCTGGTACTTGCGGGCGATCGACACGACCAGGCGCAGGTTCGCACGGATGAACCGCTGCCTGGCGGCCTTACCTTTGCGAACGACTTCCTTCGCCTTGCGGATGCTGGTTTCGGACCTCAGCCGACCACCGTTCAGCTTGGCTTCGGCCTCCTCGCCGTGCTCGATGGCCATGGCGAGGGTGACCTCCTCCTCTTTGGTGAGGAGGGGCTCCCGTGCGGCAGCCTCCAGGTAGAGGCGAACGTCGTCCGCCTCACCCAGCGCCCGCGTGGGTTCAGACTTTCGGGTCGGTTTGGTTTGAGTGTCTGCCATATAGATACAAGCGTAGCCTGCCCAGGCATCAGAGTTGGAAACCCAAGCGCCTCATGGCGCCGAGATCGGCCTGTTTCCGGTTGCGGCCGGGGCCGAAAACCGGACAGGCTCAATTGATTCAACCGTTGCGCCGGAGGCGTTTATTCCGTCCCGCCGCCCTCTGTCCCCTGCTCACCCTCGGCGTCCCCGGTGAGGCGCTCGATCCTCGCCCTGAGATCGCCGAAGTCCACCCCCAGGCCGGCGAGCAAGCCGACCACACCAGGGTCCTCGCCGGCAAGGAGGCCCATCAGGAGGTCGTCGGGCTGCACCTCGCGATGCCCCTGTCTCGCCGCCGCCTTTCTGGCGAGGCGGAGCACCATCGTGCTTTCGGGCGACAGGCTCGGCGGCGGCCCGGACGTAGCTGCACCCCCGGAGGTAGCTGCACCCTCGGGGGCGTAGGCGCTGAGCGCCTCGATGACCTCGGCGCGCACCCGCTCGAGCCCCGCGTCCCGTTTCCGCAGCACCTGGGCCGCCACACCCTCACCTTCGCGGACCAGTCCGAGCAGGATGTGCTCGGTCCCGATGTAGTTGTGCCCGAGGGAGAGGGCCTCCCGCAGCGAGAGCTCGAGGACCTTCTTGGCCCTGGGCGTGAAGGGGATGTGGCCCCTGGGCACCTGTCCGCCCTCGCCGATGATCTGCCACACCTGACGACGGACGTCCTCGAGCGAGATCTCCAGGCGGGTGAGGACGTGAGCCGCGACTCCCGATCCCTCCGCGATCAACCCGAGCAGGATGTGCTCCGTCCCGATGTAGTTGTGCTTGAGCATCCGGGACTCCTCCTGCGCGAGGACGACCACCCGGCGGGCTCGATCGGTGAAGCGCTCGAACACCTCGTCTCCTTCCCGGCACGGCCAGTCTATGCCCAGGGCCTCGCCAAGCCCTGACCCCTTCGCCACCCCGGCATGGATAGGCTTGCTTCCGTGGACGCCCCCGCCCTGCGGGTTCCCGGCCGGTGGACGGACGTGGATGGGCCTGTCCATTACGGAGAGTGGGCGGGTCCTCCTGAGGGGCCCGTGTTCGTGTGCGTCCACGGGCTCGGAGGATCGCTGCTGAATTGGGCTCAGGTCGCTCCTCAGCTTGCCAAGCGGGGACGCGTACTGGCGCTGGACCTCTCGGGATTCGGCATGACGCCGCCCGCGGGGAGAGGGTCGGACGTGGGATCCAACCGGCTCCTGCTCGACGGGTTCCTCCGGGCGCTGCGACTGCCTCCCGTGATCCTCGTCGGGAACTCCATGGGCGGGATGATCGCCGTGATCCAGGCCGCCCACAACCCGGCGACGGTCGAGCGTCTGGTCCTGGTCGATGCGGCGTTCCCTCGAGGGCGCACGATGGCCTCCCAGCCACCGCCGCGCCTCGCCGCAGCCTTCGCCCTGTTCAGCAGCATGCTGGGCGAGCGCATCCTCGACAATCGAAGCCGGCGCCTGGGGCCCGAACGGCTGGTCCGCACGACCTTCCGGCTCTCCGCGGCGGACCCCGCCTCGATCGACCCCCGGCTGGTCGATGCCCACATCCAGATGGTTCGGGAACGGCAGAGCCAGGACTATGCGGTCCGGGCGTTCCAGGAGGGCCGCCAGGTCGATCTTTCGGGCTCAGGCTCGCCCCGGCAGGTACCGAGCCCTGGTCCGGGCAGTCGACCGGCCGGCTCTGGTCCTGCATGGCGCGCGTGACCGCCTCGCCCCAATTGCCACGGCCAGAGAGGCCGTGCGAGGCCACGAGAACTGGGACCTCGTGGTCTTCGAGGATCTGGGCCACCTCCCGATGATGGAAGCGCCCGATCGCTTCATGGCCGCCGTCGAGCGATGGCTCGACGGGTCCCGGCCGCCTTCTGGAGCTCCCTGAGCGACTCCTCCGTCGCCCCGGCAAGCCGCCCCACGTCCGGGACGGTGTCCCAGTCGGCGGTGAATCCGAACGCCATGGTGCCCGCGAGGCTCGTGACCGCGGCCGACAGCCCCATCGCCTCGGCGATCGGCATGATGGGGTACTGGGCCAGCAGACGCGCGCCGCCGATATACATGGGAACCTGAGGACCAGGGACGTTAGAAACGACCAGGTTGACGAGCCGCGCCCGCGAGGCGAGGCGAGCGGCCATGGCATGGATGGTCGGGGGCGCCCAGGTGCCGATGTTCATCAGGAACTCCGCACCCACCGCCTGGTTGGAGTCCTTGAGGTGCCTGGTGCGCTCCCGAATGAGTGAGTGCCGTCGCCTCGCGCCCATCGGGCCGACCGGAAGATCCACGAAGATCGACGAGACCCGGTTCCCCATGGCGGCCCCTCGCTCGTCCTTCGTTCGAACCGACACGGGCACCATGGCTCGCAGCTCGCGGCCGCGCGTCGGCTCTCCTCGCTGGCGCAGGAACCGGTAGAGGGCCCCGGCGACCGTTGCCAGGACGACGTCGTTCACGCTGCCCCCGAGCCCGTTCTTGACGTCCTTGAAAGCCTGGACCGGGGCCTGGGCCATGGCGAACCGGCGGTTCGGCCCCACGCGCCGGTTGAACGGGCCGGGCGGGGCCAGAACCCCGCCCTTCGCGAACTCGCCGAGCCCCGCGAGGATCGCCCCCGTCTGCTGGGCCACCCCAGCCGGCGCCTGGAGCGCGCGCTGGACCAGATCCGCCGCACCGCCCAGCGGATGGACGAGCGCC
>JACDCJ010000154.1 GCA_013817655.1 Actinosomnolentus pattersoniae (SeqCode) | reverse complement strand
GGCCCGCCCCCATACGGGTACGCCCTCTCGGGAGACCAAGGACAAGGCGTCGTCCTCTCCGAGGGGGCCGTGCTGTACGAGCTCAACAACCGGGACCTCTATCAGCCGTTCGGCCCGTACTTCGCGTGGGGAACGGCCGAGGCCTTCTACGCCGTGCAGCTGCTCAGCAGGCCCGACGAGGAGGTCTTGGCTCTGGTTCGACTGCATTGGGACACGCTGATCGATCCGGCCACACCCACCCGCGAGCTCGAGAACCTTCTAGGCCTCCCACCCATGCCATCGCCCGAGGAGCAGTTCCGCGATGCCGGTCTGGACCCAGGAATCATCGTGGAAGATACCGGCCCGGCTTCGTACCTCTTCGACCCCCCCTGCCGGTGACCACGATTCGCACCGTTCCCGAACTGGTTCGGCCAATCGCCCGCAGCATCCGCTGGTCCCCTCTGGTCATCTCCGGGGCCTCGGGCGCGATCATCGTCTATCTCCAGACCAGGGACGCCTGCACTCTCGAAGGGGCTGGTGGGTCCTGCGTCGGCCTCGGGGCCAGGATCTCCATCGTGAGGATCGCCGCGGTGCTGATCGCAATCGGGGCCGGATTCATCCTGGACGACCCCACCGAGGAGACCACCGCGCACCAGCCGGTGTCGCTTCTCCTGCGCCGGTTGACCCGAGTCGCGGTCGCGGCGCCGGTCGTCCTGACGTTCTGGTGGCTGTCCATGGCTCTCGCCGTTCGGACTCTGGACGACCCCGCCTCCCTCCCCAAGGGAGCTCTCAGCGTCGAACTCGTCGCGATCGTGGCGATGGCTCTTGCCCTGGCTGCCGCGGCCGCGCCATTCGTACCTGAACGTATGGGAGGCATCGCGGCCGGCCCGGCGCTCCTGGGCTTCGTCGTCGGGTTCCTGCTCCTCCCGCCACGTCTGAACCTGTTCGTGAACGATCCGATGCATGAGCGATGGAGCGGCTCGCACGAGGCATGGTGGGCGATCCTCGTGCTCGCGGCTCTCGTCCTCCTCCTTTCCAGTCGCGATCCGTGGCGGCGGCGGCTGGCGAGCGTCCTACGGGTAGGGCGGACTCAGCCGCGGAAGCATCGGGAAGTGGCGGACGTTCATAGTCCAGAGCGGAACGTCGAGCTGTTCCCGGGTCGCGGCGAGAACGAAATCGACCAGGTCGACGTCCGGATGCGACGGTAGGTAACGCATCGCGAGCCTCCCCGCTCCCTCCGCGATCGCGTCCGAGACCTCGATCCAGACCAGGGTCCCAAGAAGCGACCACGTTAGGCGTTCCTCACCCCGGCGCATTCCGGCCAGCACCTCGACCTTGGTGAGGACCGATGCGAACAGGGGCTCGCCCCGTGAGATCTCCCCGCGCAAGAGTGAACGCGCCTCCTCGCGACCGCGGAGGTGATCGATCAGGACGGAGGTATCAACGAGAGCGGCCACTGCTCCCACCAAGCCGCGCGGCCAGTCCGGTTCGCAACCGCTCGACGTACTCCTTCCCGTCGACCGTGCGCCCTCGCCACGAGCCGAAGCTCTCGGTCAAGCCGTCCAGGCCCCGGCCGGCGTACGTGCTGTCGATGGCCCGTCGGACGAGCTCGGACAGCGACATTCCGCTCTGCCGTGAGAGCTCGAGGAGGCGTGCGTACTGGTCGTCATCGAGCGTTAGCTGCGTGCGGTGGCTCATGATGTAATCCTACATCGCCTGAGCATGAACACGTTCAGGTCATGTCCGTACGTCTACAGCGAACACCTTCCTTTGACCGCAATGGCACGCATGGTGCGATCTCATAAGGGTACCGACAAGGGTGCCGTCATGAGACCGTGCTGGCGCCGTACGATCGCTGGCGGGAGGCCCGGCCGCTACCATTAGGCGGGTTCCTCACGCCGAACGGTTCCGACTCGATCGATCGAGCGGTCGAATGAGGCGATCGCGCCGACGCCGGTGCGCTCGGCGCAGGCCACGAGGTAGGCATCGGCCAAATCGAGCCGGTGAACCTCGTAGACCTCGACCGCGCGCTGGAGCAGCGCGGCGTCGACGACCCGGATGGCTCGAAAGGCCAAGATCGCGCGCAGCGCCTCGGCCACCTGGCCACGCGCGACCTCGTAGTACGACTCGAGCACGTAGGCCACCTCAGCCAGGATCAGGTCGGGAAGGAGCAGTGTCTCCGCGCGCCTCAGGTGCCGCGTCGCCCGCGCGGCCTGGGCCGGCGGGTTGCCGGTCAGGTGTCGGACCAGGACGTTGGTGTCGACGAAGGCGGTCATCGCCGACCGGCTGCTCGTGCCCGTCGCGTCTGACGCAGCACCTCGGCCCACGGCGTGCCGCGCTTGGCGGTGGGCACGCTGACCGATCCAGCGAGGGCCAACAGGTCCGCGCTCCGTGCGATTACCGCACGATCGCCCTCGACGCGGAAGACGACTTCATCCCCCTCCTCGAGCGCCAGCGCCTTGCGCACCGCGTGGGGAATCGTCACCTGGCCCTTGGAGCTGACCTTGGCCGACACGTCCATCTGTGTGCTCCTTACTCGACTATAAGGGTAAGGATAACCCGAACCAGGCACCGGCGCTGAAAGAACATGCGCAAATGTGGCTCCGCCGGCCAGAGCCGGCCGTGTACTGACGGATGAAAGTCGACGTCATCGTTGAGCAGGTGCCAGGCGAGCACCGCGAGCTTGCGGGCCACGGCTATGATCGCGATCCCCGGGCCCCGCCGCCGGGCGAGCCGGAGGTAGAAGGCGTGGAGCGGTCCCGGCTCCTGGATTGCGGCAAGCCGCCACGCCGACCAAGCCCGACCGCGGCTCGCCAGATCGGGCATGGGTTCGCAAGAGCTCGAGGGGGCCGATGAGCCATTTCGAGGAAGTGCAAGCCCGAGACCGCCTGGAGATCACCATCCGTGTTCTAGACCCCGGCCCCAGCGCGCAGGCTCAGGGCAGGCCGAGCCCGGTCGCGAGCGCGCGCAGTGAGAGGCCGAAGCAGACGAAGGCCACGATGCAGAAGATGAGGAGGGCGTCGCGCTCCTGCTCCATGCCGCGTCCGAGAACGTGAGCGACGACCAGGGCGATCCCGGGAAACAGGGCGCCGTATAGGTAGTGCAGGAGGGGCTGGGTACCGCCGAGTAACAGGAGCACCACCCCGGCCACGAGCTGCAGGACCACGGACACCTGCAGCACGGCAAGGAGGCGCCAGTACCACTCGCCCGGGAGGCGCTTGCGAAGCCAAAGGACGAGCCCCCACACGAAGAGCACCAGGAAGCCGCCGACGATCGCGAACCCGATGACGCGATGGATCTGCTGCATGCCCCTCCAGACGAGGTCGTGGGTACTGCCCGAACGGTGATTCTCTCTGAAACTGGGGTCAAAGCTCCCCGCCGCCGCATTCCGCTTGGTAGGTTGAACTGGAATGGCCGAAACACCCTTTCCTGGAACCCCCGCATCCTCGCGATCCTCCGCGCGCGAGAAGCGTCAAGCCGCCGCCCGCAGGCGGGGCTTCGCCGTCTTCGTAGCGCTGGCGGTCGTGGCCACCGGAGTCGCGTGGGCCATACGCGCGCCGGGCGACGACGCGGGTGGGCGAGCCGGCTCGAATCAGGGAGGCGGCCAAGGCTCGGGAGGCGGCTCCGGCGCCGCCACGCCGAGCACCTCCGCGCCGGCTTCGGCCTCGCCTTCCGAGGCGACCTCCCCGACCCCCTCCACAGCCCTGCCACCGGGAGAGAACCCCATCAAGCGCGTGATCTTCGTGGTGAAGGAGAACCGCAGCTTCGACAACTACTTCGGCCGCTACCCGGGCGCCGACGGGGCCACGGAAGGCCCGAGATCAGACGGCACGACGATCCCGCTCGTCGAGGCTGTGGACGTCCAGCCGTTCGACCTCGGGCACGACTTCCGAGCCGGGCTGCTCGCCATCAACGGCGGGAAGATGAACGGCTTCGACAAGATCAACGCGGCGACCGGCAAGCCTTCCGACGCGATCGCCGGCTACTCGGCCTTCACCCGGGAAGGGATGCCGAACTACTGGGCGTACGCGGATCGATTCGTCCTGTCCGATCACTTCTTCACCTCGATGTACGGGCCCACCTTCCCGGAGCACCTCTACGTCATCGCGGCGCAGTCCAACGGGATCGTGGGCAACAAGCTGACCGCCGATCACGAGGGCGGCTACTGCGACGACCCGACCGAGTTCGCGCCCCGCTTCCGCCCGGGCCTGACCGCTCAGGAGGAGCAGCGGATCATGGACCTCGAGCGGCCCAAGGACGGGTTCGACCGCGAGGACCTGGTGGAGATCACCCAGTACTGGGAGCAGATCCGGAGCTGCTTCGACATCCCGGTCCTCCCCGACCGGCTCGAGGAGGCGGGGATCAGCTGGAAGTACTACGCGCACGACAACGTCTGGATGAACGGGATGCAGGCCATCAGGCACGTGAGGTTCGGCCCGATGTGGAACAAGGTGCAGGAACCCGACCAGTTCCTCGTCGATGTGAAGGCGGGGGAGCTTCCCGAGGTTTCCTGGCTGATCCCGCCGGAGCCCTACAACGAGCACCCCGGCGCAGGCAAGAGCGTCTGCGCGGGCGAGAACTGGTTCGTCGAGCAGGTGAACGCGGTGATGCAGAGCAAGTACTGGAAGGACACAGCGATCGTTCTGGTCTGGGACGACTTCGGCGGGTTCTACGA
>JACDCJ010000153.1 GCA_013817655.1 Actinosomnolentus pattersoniae (SeqCode) | reverse complement strand
GCCAAGGACGTGTTCCTCGTGCGACTGCAGGAGCATGCCGGTCGTCTCCACGATGAAGAAGGGGTTGCCCCCCGCGTGTCGGGCGATCCGCTCCGCCGTCGCCTCGTCGAGCGATTCGCCCGCCCCGCGGGCCAGCTCCTCGGCCTCCTCCGCGTTCAGCGGCTCCAGTCGCATGGTCAGAGCGTCGAACAGGCCGCCCCCCCAAGCAGGACGAACCTCGAACAGATCGTCGCGACCCACGCAGAGCACGAACAGCGGAGACCGGCGCCCGTTGCGAAGAACGTGCTCGATCAGGTCGAACAGGCCCTGCTGCGCGAGGTGAAGCTCCTCGAACACGACCACGACCGGTCCGGATCGAGCCTGCCCCTGCAGGAACGAGAGGAACCCGGCACGGATCTCCGCGGCCCGGTAACGGCGCCCCTCTCGCCCTTCGTCGCCGAGGCCGAGCGCGAGTCCGAGGCGAGCCGCGACCTGGTCGGCCTCGGTCGGCTCGCAGCAGCCCTCCACGATCTGGCGGAGCCGCTCCTGGATCTGTGCGGGCGGCGTGTCGCGGTCGACGTCGAGCTCCCGGCGGAGCATCTCGGCCACGGGAGCCAGCGTGACGTCCTCCTCGAACTCGCTGGCGCGGCCGACGAGGACCTTCGCGCCCTCCGGGAGGGTCGAGGCGAACTCCTGCACGAGCCGCCTCTTGCCCATCCCCCGCTCACCCACAACGGTCACGAGGTGAGCCCGGGACGCGTCCCGGGTTCGCTCGAACGCCTCCCTCAACAGCGCGAGCTCGCGCCTTCGACCGACGAGAGGGATGGTGCGGCGAGCGGAGCGGGTGGAGAGCGCCGTGAGCGGCCAGGCGTGCGTGTCCCCGGCAAAGCCCTTCGCCTGGATCGTCCGGACCGGCCCGTAAGCCACAGCGTGATTCGTGAGCAGCCAGGTGGTCTCGCTGACCAGGACCTCATCGGGCTCGGCGGCCTGCTGCAGACGGGCAGCGAGGTTGACAGTGGGGCCGGTGACCAGCAGCTGGTCGGCGGGGCCGGAGCCCGTCGCGACCGGCCCGGAGCTGACCCCCACCCGCACCCGGAGCGGAACCGGCAACGCCAGCTCTTCCCCGAGGCGCTTCGTCCGGTCCCTGATGATGGCGCCGGCTCGCACGGCGCGCAGGGCGTCGTCCTCGTGGGTCTGCGGAAGCCCGAAGACAGCCATGACCGCATCCCCTACGAACTTCTCGGCCCGCCCCCGAAGCGACAGCAGCTCGTCGGTGACCGATCGGTAGAAGGCCGCCATCACCTCCCGGAAGCGCTCGGGATCCAGGCGGGCGGCGAGGGAGGTGGATCCCGCGAGGTCGGCGAAGACCACGGTCACGACCTTCCGCTCCTGGGTGACAGGTATGGCGACCGGGGCCCCACAGCGGGGGCAGAAGAGCGCCTCCGCCGGCAGAGGCGCGCCGCATCGCTCGCAAAGCGTCTCGATCACAGAGGAAAGCATAGGTGGCGCCACCGTCGCAGCCTGTGGATCGAACGCTCAGCGGCGAAGCTCGACCACGACGCCCTCCGACGGCCGAAGCGAGAGCCCTCCATCGAGCGACTCGCCGTCGCGCTCGCGACTGGTGCCGATCAGGACGGTGCCGTCGAGGCCCTCGAGAAGAGCCCCCTCGTCGCCCAGGTTCAACGCCACCGCCACGCGGGAGCCTCGCCGCCAGGCCCAGATTCCCGCCGGAGCCGGGAGCGATTCGTACGCGCCGTAGCGGAGGTCGGCTCGGCTCCTGCGGAGGCCGGCGAGGTCACGGCAAAGCGACAGCAAGGACGAGGGATCCGAACGCTGACGGGCGACGTTGCGGGCCAGGTGGTCGCCGAACCGGAGCCAGGGAATGACCCCCGCTCGGGTGAATCCGGCCCCGGCCCCCGGACTCCACTGCATCGGGGTCCGGGCGCCGTCTCTGCTGCTCTCGGGCCAGTCACGCATGCTCACGGCGTCTCGGAGGTGCTCGAAGGGAAGGACCGTCTGGCCCATCCCGATCTCGTCTCCGTAGTAGAGGACCGGAGTCCCACGCAGGGTCAGCAGCGCCATGAGCGCACACGCGGTCCTCACGTCATCCTCGTCGCACCACCGGGTGGGGAACCGCCCCGCGTCGTGGTTCGAAAGGGTCCACACCGGCCAGCCTTCCTTCGGGATGGAGGCCTCCGTCGACTCGACCATGTGGCGAAGGGCCACGGCCTCGAACGGAGAGAAGAGGAAGGGGAAGTTGAACGCCATGTGCAGCTCGTCCCGGCCGGTTCCATAGAACGCCGCCATAGCGTTCAGGTCGAGCACCCATGTCTCGCCGATGAGCACTCTGGGCGGGTCGTACTCGTCGGCGATCGATCTCCATGACCGCAGGACGTCGTGCACCTCGGGACGGTTCATGTTGTAGAGGGGCCGCTGCCCCAACCGACGCAGCTGCGGGTGGTCCTCCTCGAGGATCGGTGGGTTGTCCCGGAGCTCCAGATCCTTGATCATCGCGTGGGCGACGTCGATACGGAACCCCGCCACCCCTCGGTCGAACCAGAAGCGCAGGATGGCGTCGAACGCGGCTCGCACCTCTTCGTTCCACCAGTTCAGATCGGGCTGCGACGGCAGGAAATTGTGCAGGTAGAACTGACCGGTTCGGTTATCGAACGTCCAGGCGGAACCGCCGAAGGCGCTCAGCCAGTTGTTGGGCGGAGACCGGCCCGGCCCCGGATCAGCCCAGACGTACCAGTCCCGGTGGCGCGACGAGCGAGACGACCGCGAGTCGATGAACCAGGGGTGACGCTCGCTCGTGTGGTTCGGCACGAGGTCGAGCAGGACCCGGATCCCTCTTGCCCCGGCCTCCCGGATCAGGGCGTCGACGTCTCCGAGGTCCCCGAGGACGTCCTGGACGCGACAGTAGTCGGATACGTCGTACCCCCAGTCCGCATCGGGCGATACCGTGATCGGACTCAGCCAGATCCCTTCGACGCCCAGCGAGGCGAGGTGGTCAAGGCCAAGGATCACTCCCGGCAGATCGCCGATCCCGTCTCCGTTCGAGTCGATCCAGGAGCGAACGTAGATCTGGTAGAGGATCGCACCGCGCCACCAGGGAGCGATCATGGGCCAATCGTACTTCCGGTCGAGGAGGCCACGGCATACGATGGTCGGCGTGGTTAGGATACGAGCCTCGTGCTGGGGAGGGGCGCGCGAGAGTTGCACGAACCGGGGCGCGGCGTTATGAACAGGCAACACTGGGGAGGCTGCGATGGCTGACATCACCCTCGAAGACGTCACGAAGGTCTATCCCGACGGCACGCCGGCCGTGGAATCGCTGAACCTCGAAGTAGAGGATGGCGAGTTCATCGTCCTGGTCGGTCCTTCGGGGTGCGGAAAGACCACCGCGCTGCGCATGGTGGCCGGCCTCGAGTCCATCAGTCGCGGGACCCTCCGGATTGGCGAACGCGTCATGAACGACGTGCCGCCAAAGGAGCGGGACATCGCGATGGTCTTCCAGAACTACGCCCTGTACCCACACATGACCGTGTACGACAACATGGCGTTCGGGCTGACTCTCCGGAAGATGCCGAAGAGCGAGATCGACCGCCGGGTACGAGAGGCGGCTGGCATCCTGGGGCTGAACGACTTCCTCAAGAGGAAGCCCAAGGCCCTGTCCGGCGGGCAGCGCCAGCGCGTGGCCATGGGGCGGGCCATCGTTCGCCACCCCCAGGCGTTCCTCATGGACGAGCCTCTGTCCAACCTGGACGCGAAGCTCCGCGTCCAGATGCGTTCGGAGATCGCCCGGATTCAACGGGAGCTGGGGGTCACCACGCTTTACGTCACGCACGACCAGGTCGAGGCCATGACCATGGGAGATCGCGTCGCGGTGATTCGGAAGGGCGTCCTCCAACAGGCCGATGCGCCCCAGGCGCTCTACGATCACCCGGTCAACCTGTTCGTCGCCGGGTTCATCGGATCACCGGCCATGAACATGGTGGAAGCGAAGCTCTCCCGTCAGGACGACCAGCTCACCGTCGAGTTCGGCGGCGAGCGACTCACGCTCCCCGAAGAGGTGGCGGGCACCCGTCCCGGCCTGAACCGCTTCGAGGGCAAGACCGTTGTCATGGGGCTCCGGCCGGAGGACATGGAGGACGCGGCCCTCGTCTCGGATACCCCCCCCGACCGCCGGATCTCGAGCACCGTCGACCTGCGCGAGGCGCTCGGCTCCGACGTGGTCGTCCATTTCAAGGTTCAGGCACCCATCGTGGTAACCCA
Organism: Actinosomnolentus pattersoniae (SeqCode); assembly: GCA_013817655.1. GTDB lineage: Bacteria > Actinomycetota > UBA4738 > UBA4738 > UBA4738 > JACDCJ01. The sequence goes on along the minus strand of JACDCJ010000153.1, from coordinate 526 downwards.
GGACGTGAAAGAGCTGGCTGTGGATGTCGGGGAGGAGGCCCTCCAGGAGCTCGAGGAAGTTGCCCGGGGCGGGGAGTCTACCTTCGTTGCCCGGCTAAACCCGCGGACCGAGGCTCGGGAGGGACAGAGGATCGAGCTGGCGGTCGAGACGCGACGGCTCCACTTCTTCGATCCCGATACGGGCCTGGGGATCTACGGCGACGAGGGCTGAGGCACCGGGCGAGGCTTCGTCGTCTCGCCGGCTCAGGTTCCCCGCCGGTTTCCTCTGGGGGGTGGCGACCTCCGCCTATCAGGTGGAGGGAGCGGTCGCAGAGGACGGGCGAGGGGCCTCCATCTGGGACACGTTCAGCCACACGCCGGGGCGCGTCCATCACGGAGACACCGGCGACATCGCCTGCGACCACTACCACCGGTTCGAGGAAGACGTCGCCCTCATGGCCCAACTGGGCATCCGCGCATATCGCTTCTCCGTGGCATGGCCGCGGATCCAGCCCGACGGGCGAGGGACGCCCAACCGGAAGGGGCT
>JACDCJ010000152.1:4590-4784 GCA_013817655.1 Actinosomnolentus pattersoniae (SeqCode) | reverse complement strand
CCTTGACCTCGCGGAGCTCCTCGATGGCCTCGTCCACCCCCGCCACGTCAGCGAACGTCGTCTTCGGCTGGTCCTTGGCGACCACCTTCGCCTTCGCCCTGCCGAAGGCCATCACGCGATTTCCGCCCCCCTGCGTCTGGTTCATGAAGAAGAAGATCGCTCCGAGGATCAGCAGGATGGGCAGGATGTTGAAC
>JACDCJ010000152.1:0-4580 GCA_013817655.1 Actinosomnolentus pattersoniae (SeqCode) | reverse complement strand
ATGCCCTTCGGCACCTTCGCTCCCATGGCCTGGAACTTGCCCGGCGTCTCGAGGTACTCCTTGACCTCGCGGAGCTCCTCGATGGCCTCGTCCACCCCCGCCACGTCAGCGAACGTCGTCTTCGGCTGGTCCTTGGCGACCACCTTCGCCTTCGCCCTGCCGAAGGCCATCACGCGATTTCCGCCGCCCTGCGTCTGGTTCATGAAGAAGAAGATCGCTCCGAGGATCAGCAGGATGGGCAGGATGTTGAACAGCGCACCGACGATGAACGAGCTCTGCTGAGAGTCGGTCCGGATGCTGACCGGCCTCCCCGGCACGGACAACAGCATCTCGGTCAGGTCGTCCTGGTACTGCGAAGGATAGGTGGTCTCATAGGGGGTGCCGTCGGAGAGCTGGCCGACGATCCTCAGGTCCCGCTCGAGGAACGTCGCGGTCCGAACGCCGCCGGCCGGGTCGTTCGCGATCTCCTCGAACCGGGTGAGAGACAGCTGGCGGGCTTCCGGGGAGCCCGAGGCGAAGCTCAGGAAGACCCAGAGCGCCGCCAGCGCCACGAAGATGTAGACCACCGGGCTGCGAAGGATGCGTCGGAGGGGTTGGTCCTGCCGCTTCGTGAGGGTTGCTCCTTTCGCCGGACGTCAGGCAGAGGGGCCGAGTCGCGACGCGCGGCCCGATTCTGGATGGTAGCACGGGGGTCCCAGAGGGCCGCCCGCTCCCACGGAGCGGGGGCTAGGTCACGGCGTCGCGATACACCTCGGGCCGGAGCGTCCCGACGAACGGCAGGTTTCGGAACCGCTCACCGAAGTCCAGCCCGTATCCCACGACGAACACCGGAGGGATGTCGAAGGCCCGGTACTTGATGTCCAGCGGCACCTGCTGCACGTCGTTCTTCTGCATCAGCGCGCACACCTCGAGGCTGGCCGGCCGGCGCGTCCTGAGGTTCTTCAGCAGGTAGCTCAGCGTGAGCCCGGAGTCCACGATGTCCTCGACCAGCAGCACGTGCTTGCCGGCGATCTCGTGGTCGAGATCCTTGAGGATGCGCACGACACCGGACGTCTGGGTCGCCGCACCGTAGGAGGAGACGGCCATGAAGTCGAACTCCAGGGGAAGGCCGATGTGACGGGAGAGATCGGCCATCAGCACGAACGCACCTTTCAGGACGCCGATGAGGAGGAGGTCGAGGCCTTCGTAGTCGGCCGTGATGCGCGCCCCGAGCTCCGCCACCCGTCCCTGGATCTCCTCGCGGGAGAGGAGCACTTGCTCTATGTCATTCGCGTAAGCCCCGGCGTCCATGAGACCTGTAAGTCTAGGAACGGCACCGACCGGTGGCGAGTGGACGAGCGGTGAACGGGGCGATGACTCGGTCTCGGTCTCGGTCTCCAACGGAACCCTCCTCGATGCGGCGCGGCGCCCTGGCCGGGGGGCCGCGCTAGCGGGCCACCTTCGGGGAAGGACGAGACACGCGAACATACTCCCCCTCCCGTCGGGCGCGCAATCCCTCGGGGAGGGAAAGGCGGGAGCCCGGCCGAGAAATCGCCAGTCGCAGCAGGCCGGCCACGTGCTCGGCCTCGGGGGCGACGGCCTCGTCGAGCAGGACGCGCCGAGCGACCCGGGCCGCGAGCGCCTCGGGAAGCTCGGTGAGCCGTCCGGCGTGCAGGACCACGTCCTCGCCCCGGCGGGAGACGACATCCGGGAGGGCAGCCATGGCTAGCTCATCCAGCAACCGCGCATCACGACGAAGCAGTTCCGCCGAACGGACGATGCTCGTTCGGACGTTCCGTCCCAGCCTCGCCTCCAGGAGGGGAAGGACACCGGTCCGAACAGCGACCCGCAGGTAGGCCGGGTCCTCGTTCGCCGGATCCCGACGGGGCCGGAGCCCGAGGGAACGGCAGAACCCCTCGGTCTCTTCGCGTGTGGTGCGCAGCAGCGGACGGGCCAGGGGGCCGCTCAGGGGCTCCATGCCGGAAACGGCCGACAGCCCGCCTCCACGCACCAGGGCGAGCAGCACCGTCTCAGCCTGGTCGTCCGCGGTATGCCCCAGCGCGGCACGGCCCGACCCTATCTCCTCCATGACCGACCTGAGCGCTTCGTACCGAGCGGTTCTGGCCCAGGCCTCCACCGAATCCCCTCGGCGGGGCGCCGTCTCGGCCGTGCGCATCAGGAACGGGACCTGCACCCGGCGGGCCTGGTTCCGAACATACGTCGCGTCGGCCCGCGACCCCACCCGAAGCCGGTGATCGAAGTGGAAGCAGGCGAGTCGGATCCGAAGGAGCCGCCGCAGGCGGGCCAGCGCGTGGAGGAGGCAGAGCGAGTCCGGCCCACCCGATACGGCCGCGACCACGAGGGAGCCGGGCTCGAACAGGGCGTGCCGCCGCGCGGAGTTCGTGACCTGCTGGAGGACCCGGGCGACAGCGGGGGGTCGCCGGAGGGTCGCGGGGGGCATCTCAGGAACGCGTCACACGCGCGACCCAGGCCTCCGGCCGGCGGACCTCCTCGAGTGTGGGCAGGTTCGCGGCCTCGTCCCACACCCGATTGAATCCCTGCATCCCCACTTCGTCCACGACCCTCGCCACGAAGCGCTCGCCCTGGTCATACTGGCGGATCTTCACGTCGAGCCCTATCGCCTTCTGAACCGCGCGTTCCACGCCGTGGCGGTTCCTTCGCTCCGCGAGGCGGCGCCGGAAAGTCTCCCCGCCGCGGACACGCCGGTTGCCCACGGCGTCCATGACGAAGTTGCCGTGGCCCTCGAGAAGGGTCATGACCGCCTGCATCTTGCGGAAGAGGTCACGCTGATCCGGCGTCATGAGGAGGAAGATCCACCCCATCCCGCGCCAGGTCGAGTCCCCCTTTCGAACCTCGGCGACCGCCCGCTTCAGGCCGTCCACAAGGTGCTTCGGGTCCAGATCCACTGTCGAGAGGTAGGAGTCGACCAGGCCCGACAGATGTCCACGCAGCCAAGGCACTCCTCCGAACTGCACGCGATGGGCCACCTCGTGCAGGGAGAGCCAAAGCCGGAAGTCTCGCTCCGGGAAGCCGAACTTGCGCTCCACCGAGGCGACGTTCGGACCGACGAAATAGAGCAGCCCCTCGTCGTCGGGCGGCAGGAAGAGGTCGTACTGACCGAGGACGCGCCTTCCGAGGTAGCCGAGCAGGACCCCGAGCTGGGCGCCCAGCGCCGCCCGACGCACCCCTGTTAGGCCTCCCGAAGTGCGTTGGGCCGCGACCTTCCTGGCGAGTGGCTCCAGGACGAGCTCGAACCCGCGGAGGTTCGCGCCGACCCAGTCGGCCCGGCTCATCACCCATGGACGCGACCGCGCCCGTCCGGGGTTGAGGCCGGTGAACGACTCGACCAGTGACTCGGCCTGCGGGACGAGCTCGGCGAAGTCTTCGCGTATCTTCGCGCGCTGCACGGCGGAGAAGGGTGGCCCCGGGCCGGCGACGCGAGCGCCCACGGCTCGCGCGGCCTTCCAGTCGATGAGGCGTTCAGCGGCGAGGGCCATCGTGTCCATTGTCCCCGACCGGAGGCCTTTCGCGGTCCGCGGGGCGGCGGATCAGGCCTGGGCCTTCTTCCGTGCCGCCACTACCGCCGCTGCGCGCGCACGGCCTTCCGCCACCCGGCGGTCGACGCCCTTCGCGAGCTGCTCCTCGAGTACCCGGTCGAATGTTTCCTGGTCCAGGGATCCGCCAGCGGGACGGTCGGTCGGCTGCTCCGTCGGCGCAGCGGCACCCGCTTCCGCGGTCGCCTCGGGGGCCGCGGCGGCCTCGGGCTCGGCTCCGGTCTCCGCCCGGGTCTTCGCGGTGGGGCGCTCTTCGGGAGCGGCGGCCTCCGTCTGGCCAACCGCATCCGCCTGTGTGGCCTGCTCCCCGGCCGGCGGAGCCGTCGGGCGAACGGTCGCCTCGGCGGCCGGCTCGGATTCGGGCGCGGGGCGTGATTCGGGGGCCGGGCGGGGCTCGGAGCTCGGGCGGGTGGCGGCGGCCGTTCCAGCTCGTGCCGTCACCATGGCGGGTCTCGTGTCCGGGGGCCGGCCGGACGTCGTGGGCAGCAAGCGGGGGCGGGTCCCCGGGGCTGAGGGCCTTGAGCGTCCCTCCCGGCCGAAGAACTTGGGCGCAAAGCGCAGATAACCCGACAGGAGGGCGAGGAGCACGAGGCCGCCGAGAGCCGCCGTCAGGATCGCCATGATGTAGATCCACTGGGTGGTCTCGGTGGACGGCGTGACCGAGAACTCCGGAGTGATCCTGACTTCCTGGGCGTGTGCTGGGAACGCCGCCAGAACGCTCCCCGGCAGGACGGTCAGAGCGGAAAGCCAGGTCAGCCGTAGCGCGGTTATCCGGGTACTCCACCGGGCTCGCACGCCGGGGATTGTAGCAGTGGGTCTGCTAGCTCCCGAAGGCGATGTCGACCAGAGACTAGGAGCCGGAGCGAGCGCCGCTAGGCGCTGGGGGAGAAGGACGGAGAGGCGCTTGAGCTGCCCGATGGAGACGGAGACGGCGATTCGCTGGGCGAGGGTGACGGGCTCGGCGACGGGCTCGGAGAAGGGCTCGGAGAAGGGCTCGGCGACGGGCTCGGCGGGGGGCTCGGCGGG
>JACDCJ010000151.1 GCA_013817655.1 Actinosomnolentus pattersoniae (SeqCode) | reverse complement strand
ACCCGGCTGGATGTCCAGGACGAGGAGCGCTCCGGCATCGCGCGACGCTTCCGCGTAGGCGAGGAGGTCCTCCTCGCTCAGCCGGAAGTTGTAGAGGCCCTCGTTCCCCGGGGCGTCGGAAGCGAGCGTTGCGATGAGGTGCATGGCGGGCAAGACGGGACGAAGCCCCTCGCCCGTGTACTCCTCAGTGCGTGCCAGAACCTCCGCCGCTGCGGCGTCGGGGCTGCCGACGCCGAGGAGTCCGAGGCGCTCGCTCACGGGCGATCCGTAGTGGGCCACCACGCGGTAGTACGGGAAGATCTGCGTTCCACCGCCGGGAAGCGTCTCCGGGACGGGCGCAACGTCGGTCGGCGTCGCCGATGGCGATGGAGACTCCGAACCCGTTGCCGGAGAAGCGCCCCCGGTTCCCGGCGGTCCCCCCACCGCACGTCGCGGGCCTGATCCGTCGCCAGCGCCGTCGCCCGAACCGGCATCGGAACGGATCTGCACCGCGAGCACCGCCAGCGAGACGAGCGTCAGGAGCGCGACCAGCGTGGCCGCCTTGCGACGCGCGGCGATCGTCGAGGCTCGCGCCCGGCGGCGCGGGCGGGCGGTTCCACCAGAATGCGGAACGGCCTGCGAGGCCCCCTCTACGAGAGCCGGGGCGCCCGACTCCGGTCGGGCCTCCGGTAGCGGATGCCGGGCTCGGAACGCCCGGACGACCCTGATCGGATCGAGGCCGAGGTACCTGGCGTACTCGGACAGGAATGCTTCGGCCCGAGCCCTCGAGCGAAACACGAGGTGCGGACGCTCGCTCTCGAACGCGGCGATGTATCGAACGGGGAGCGAAGCCCCGGTGGCGGCGGCGCGAAGCGCGTCCCCGCGACGCTCGCGCACCCGGCGAAGGGCGTCTCCGAAGGGCCTACCGGAAGGGACGGAGGACACGGGCACCGATCGTACCGGCTTCCCCTCCCGGCGGAGACTCCCTCAGGGGACGGCCCGGTATCTGGCCGTCACCTCGTCGACGAAGGCCGCGAAACGGTCGGCAATGCCGTTGTCCTTGATACGGACAACGTTCTCGGCGTTCTCGGTGCCGCCCCGCGAACAGTTGTAGCTGCCGGTCAGGACCTCGTCGTCGACGACGATGGCTTTTGCGTGCATGTAGTCGTGGACGGAGGTCTTCGAGTACGGCGTCGATCGCTTCCCGGAGAGCCGGGGTGCGACCGCGTTCCACGCGTGGATCTTCCAGGCATTCGCGGGCACGACGGCCCACTGGGCGCCAACCTCCTCCATCTGGGTCCGGTCGTAGGCGCCGGCGAGGTCGAACCTCGCTCGGCCGGACAGCTCCGCCAGCGTTCCCAGGATGGGCCCCGAGGTGAGAACCGGCGTGAGGATGCGGACACGACGCTGGGCCTCGCCGAGGAACTCGGCGACCAAGTGGGCGATCGACGGCCCCTTCGGGGAGAACGAGGGCTGCACGGCCGTTCGATCGAGCGTGACGAGCGGGCCCCGGCCGCCGCTCGCCTCGACCTTCTCCCGCTCCCACATCTGCGAGAAGTTGTCCGTATAGGCGCGGGCGAGCTCCGGGCTGGCGAGACGCAGGATCACGTTCTCCTCCCGCGAGAAGGCATCGTCCGTCCAGTTGGTGGAGCCGGTGAGAACCTCCTCCCCGTCGCGGACCACGTACTTGTGGTGCATGAGGGCGCCGTTGCCTCGGACGCCCCGGGTGGGGACCATGAGCCCGTCGATCTCCTCGGGGTCGGAGATGGGCGGACGGCGAACGTCCGGGTACTCGACCCGCTCCTGGTTGAAGACGACCCGGACGCTCACGCCTCGGGCGCTCGCCGCCTCGAGGGCGTCGGCAACGGCGGCGGCCGCGCCCTCGCGAGCGTTGAAGTCGTAGATGGCGATGTCGAGCGAGCGCCGCGTGGCCGCGATGAAACGGACGATCTCGGTCGCGACCTCGGCAGGAGCCTGGCCACCATCGGAAAGGAACCGCACGTCGATCCCCGTCATGCTGAGATATGACCCGAGGTGGTCGCGCCCAAACGGACCGCGGGTGGGCAGCGCGAACGTAAGCTCATAGCACCTACGGTAACGAGGAGGTTCCGATGAACGTGAAGGAGATGGGGAAGGCCGGACTCACGGGGTGGCGCGGCCGGGTCGGCGAGAGGGTCGCCGGGCCGGTCTCCGAGCACACGCCCTTCGGCAGGGACCAGATACTGGCCGTGATCGGGGCGGTGTTCCTGGCGCTCTCGATCTACAGCTTCGTCAAGACGATGCGGCGCGTCGTCCAGGCGGGCCGGGGAGAGACCGTCTCGGCCTGAGACCGCGGTCAAAGAGCCCTCTCGTAGCAGGCGCTCATAGGGTCGTCGAGGTGCTCTCCGTAGGGCGCGACGCGTTCGTACCCGGCGGAATAGTAGAGGGCGATCGCCTCGGGCTGCATGAGGCCGGTCTCCAGCCTCGCCGCCCGGTAGCCGAGTTTCCCGGCGGCTTCCTCCAAGCGCGAGAGGATCATCCGTCCGATCCCGCGTCTCCGCGCAGGGGGATCGACGTACATCCGCTTGATCTCGGCGATGGGGCCTTCGTAAGGCCGGATCCCGCCGCAGCCGACCGAGCGGCCGTCGAGGCGGGCCACCACGAACCGCCCGGCCGGCGGTACGAACTCGGCCGGCTCGGGGGGAACGTGGTGGTGGTCTTGGGGACCCGACTCGTCGTACGGGCCGTACCTCTGCTCATCTTCGTACTCGAGGCGCCGGCAGAGTTCCACGGCCTCTGGGTCGTCGAACCTGGCGTCGTCGTGGAGGACGATCTGGCCGGGCGCAGGCCCGGGGCGGAGGTGCTTCTCCAGGGCCACGCTCAGGTCGTGCGACCAGTCCCACCGGTAGGGCGGCACGCGCACGTATCCGGCCGATTCGTAGAGCGCCACGGCCTCGGGCTGGGGGGTCCCGGTCTCGAGCCGGATCGAGCTATACCCGCGATCCCGGGCGGCCGCCTCCAGCCCCTCGAGTATCGCTCGCCCGATGCCGCTGCCGCGGGCGGTCGGATCGACGTACATCCGCTTGATCTCGCCGATCCCCGGGCCCCACCTTCGAAGCCCGCCGCACCCGACGGCCCTCGTCCCGGCGAACGCCACGAGGAAGACCCCGTCCGGCGGATCGAACTGCTCGGGCGTGGGGCGCGACCTCGACCCCGCATGAGCCCTCCCGCCGCGGGCCTCCCGGTACCGCTCCTCGAGCTCCGCGGTGAGGCGCTCGCGCATGGTGGCGGCAACGGGATCGTCGTAGGAGACGGCTTCCAGGATGACGTGTGAGGACCGCGTTTTCACCCGGCCGATTCTACGGATGAGCCGCGGACCGGTAGATTGCCGTCTATGGCGAGTCCCCGGATGTTCGGGATCGTGCTGGCCGGCGGGGAGGGCAAGCGGCTTGCGCCACTCACCGCCGATCGCGCCAAACCCGCGGTGCCGTTCGGGGGCAACTACCGGCTGATCGACTTCGTGCTCTCGAACCTGGTCAACGCCGGCTACCTGAAGATCGCGGTCCTCACGCAGTACAAGAGTCACAGCCTCGACCGCCACGTCACCACGACGTGGCGGCTGTCGCCGTTGCTCGGAAACTACGTCACGCCCGTGCCGGCCCAGATGCGCCGAGGGCCGCGGTGGTTCGCCGGGTCTGCTGACGCGATCTATCAGAACCTGAATCTCGTGTACGACGAGTCCCCGGACTACATCTGTGTGTTCGGGGCGGACCACATCTACCGGATGGATCCGCGCCAGATGGTGGAACAGCACGTGGCCTCGGGAGCGGGCGTCACCGTGGCGGCCATCAGGGTCCCCATCTCGCAGGCGGACCAGTTCGGCGTCGTCGAGACGGCGGAGGACGGCAGGCGGATCTCGGCCTTTCGGGAGAAGCCCCTGGACCCCGTCGGCCTGGCCGACGCACCGGATCGCGTGTACGCATCCATGGGCAACTACGTGTTCTCCACGAAGACGCTCGTGGAGGCCGTCACTCTCGATGCAGCGGAGGAGCGCTCGGGTCACGACCTGGGCGGCGACATCATCCCCATGCTCGTTCGCTCGGGAGAGGCAGAGGTCTACGACTTCGCGACGAACGAGGTGTCCGGCTCGACGGACAGGGACCGCGGCTACTGGCGCGACGTCGGGACGCTGGACGCCTACTACGAGGCGAACATGGACCTGGTCTCCGTCCATCCGGTGTTCAACCTCTACAACCCGGAGTGGCCGATCCTGACCTGGAGCGGCCCCCTTCCTCCGGCGAAGTTCGTCATCGAAGAGCCGGGGCGCGTCGGCCATGCCCTCGACTCCATGGTGTGCGCAGGCGCGGTTATCTCCGGGTCCGTGGTCCGCCGGTCGATAATCTCTCCGGGAGTGCACGTGCATTCGTTCGCCGAGGTGGAGCGGTCGGTGCTGATGCACGGCGTCGAGGTCGGGCGGCACTCGATCGTCCGAAACGCCATAGTCGACAAGAACGTGCGGGTCCCCGAGGGGGCTCGCATCGGCGTGGACGCGGAGCTCGACCGTGCGCGCTTCACGGTCTCGGCGGGCGGCATCGTGGTGATCGGGAAGGGACAGAAGGTCGAGTAGAGGTGTCAGCCCGTTTCGCGCCGCCTCCGCGCGGGCCGGGCGGCACGGTCGGACTTGGCCTGTTCCACGCTCGCCTTGAGGGCGGCCATGAGGTCTGACACCCTCGGGGGGGCAGCTTCCGGAGCCTCGACGATCTCCGCTGACCCTTCCTTCGCCCGGACCAGTTCGAGGACGCGCTCCCGGTACCGGTCTTCGTGGCGGCCCGGATCCCACGTGGCCGACAGGGCCGCGATGAAGCGCTC
>JACDCJ010000150.1 GCA_013817655.1 Actinosomnolentus pattersoniae (SeqCode) | reverse complement strand
CGCCCCAGGGCACCCGACCGCAGCTCGCTGGCGATCCGGCCGATGTCCTCGAGCTGCTGCTCGGGGACCGGATCTCCGGCGAAGTCCCAGATCACCGTTCGGAGCTTGGGCTCGGAGTGGAAGCAGACTCCGTGGTCGACGACCCAGATGGTGCCGTCGAAGGCGCGAAGGCAGTGCCCGCCCTTGCGATCGGCGTTGTTGGCGATGACGTCGAAGGCGGCGATCGAGCGGAAGTCGTCCCCGCGCTCATCGCGCATGGTGAAGAAGTGCTCCTGGAGGTCCGCGGATATGAACAGCTGCAGCGCTCCGGGCCCGTGCGGTCCATCTCTCAGGATCGTCGGCGGAACGCTCGGCCACCCGAGGGCCAAGGAGAGCCGATACGCGGCGACCTCCCGCTGGCAGAGGGTTCCCTCGGGGAAGTCCCACAACGGCGTCTCTCCCCGGCGCGGTTTGTAGACGGCGAGCACCGACCGGGCGCCGTCGCTCACCTCCGTCAGGAAGGTGTAATTGGAGGCGAACGGCATCAGTCCCAGAAGCCGAACGTCGCCGTGCAACAGGAGTTCCCGAGCATCCTCGACCAGACCGGGCAACGTCCCGGTCATGGGCGCATCACGCTTCGTCTTGTTCTCGGTGCCCGTTCAGCGCGGGACAGCGGTGATCGTCCCCATCCATCGGCTGTCCGCAGAGCTGGCAGCGCGGGCGGCCCTTCGCGCACACGGTCGCGCCGTGTCGGGCCAGGGACAGCATCTGCTCCCGCGTTGCCCAGAAGCGCACTCGCCCCGGGCTGGGTTCATCGGTGGCCGCCCCGCGGCCCTGGGCCTCCGTCAACGCTTGGAGATCGGCCTCGACGTCGCTCAATTCCCCCTCGCCGGCTGGTTCTTCCTCTTCCGATCTGCCGTTCGGGCGATCCTCCCGGGGCTCTCGATCCAGGCCTGGGAGGCGCAGCCCCGTGATCCCGAGGGCGGCCCCCGGCTCATCGCTCTCCCCCTCGGAGCCCTCTTCCCCTTCCTCTCCGTCCTCCTCGTCCTGCTCGGGAAGGAGCTCCTCCGCCTCGAGAAGGAGCAGATCCCGCTCCTCCTGGTAGCCGATCGAGAGCCTGCCCGCCCTCCATTCCGGCACGATCGGCTGCTCGAGGTTCATCGCCTCCTCGCTCGGGCCCTGGGCGGTCTCCTTTCCGATGCGAGACAGGATCTCCACGACGGAGGCGGCCAGCAGTTGCACCTGCTGCTTCTCCACCAGGACGCTCACGAGCCGGTCGCCACGGCGTCCCTGCAGGTAGAACACGCGCTGGCCCGGAGGGCCGACCGCATCCGCCGTGATTCGATCCACGGGATCGAGCTCGATCAGCATGTGTGACTATCCTAAGAGTCCGCGCCGCCGCCAGATACCCGGTTTCTTCGCCGGCCGGGTGCACTTCGGCGCCGTGTCCGCGCTCGGTAGGTCTCCACGTCGCCGGTGTCGTTCATTGAAAGGATCCGGGGTGAGCCCCTGCCGAGGCCAACCGATGAAACCGAAGCCGGGCCAACGATGAGCCGCTGGAAGAGGTCGATGTGGATGCCGGCGTAATGCGCGAGCGCGAGCCGGATCACGTCCCCGTGGCTCACCACTCCGACCACACCGCGAGGGTGGCGATTCGAGATTTCCTCGAGCGCGGCCACGCCACGGCGCTGCACCTCCGCCAGGGATTCGCCGTCGGGGAACCGGGCGGAGCCCGGGTTGCGCTGCACCGTTCGCCACAGCGCGGTGCGGGCGACCTGACGGAGGGACCGGCCGGTCCAGGCGCCATACTCCACTTCGCGCAGATCCGCGAGAGGGCGCACCGAGATCCTCCTTCCCAATGCGATCGTCGCAGCAGTCTGTTCGCATCGCTCCAGCGGGCTCGAATAGAGGGCGTCCAGCCGAACCGGATCGAGCCACTCGGCCAATCGGAGGGCCTGTTTCTCTCCTTGTGCCGAGAGCGAGATACCGGGCGTCGTTCCGATGAGCCGTTTCCCGGTTTCCTCGGTGACCGCATGACGGATGAGGAGCAGGATGCTCATCCGGGAAGGATAGCCCCGGTGCGCTCGTCCACCTGCGCCCGCCACCCTCGGTGATCGACGGCTCAGGAACGTGGAGGAGACGCATCCGAAGGCCTAGTGTCGACCGCAGGCAGCCGGACCGTGAAGGTCGACCCTCGCCCGAGCTCGCTCTCGAGAGCGACGCTTCCGCCGTGATTCTCGGCCACGTGCTTGACGATGGAAAGGCCGAGCCCGGTGCCGCCCGTCTCCCGGCTGCGGGCGCGATCGACCCGGAAGAATCGCTCGAAGACCCTCGCGCGGTCCCGCGACGGGATCCCGACGCCGGTGTCGCGCACCTCGACGATCGCTCCATCATCCTGGCTCCGAACGGTGACGTCGACGCGACCACCCGACCGCGTGTACTGAATCGCGTTCTCGATGAGGTTCCGAACCAGGAGCGCGAGGTCGCGCGTCGACCCCCTGACGCGCACGGGACCGCCGACCTCGACGCCCATCGAGAGCCCGGCGGCCTCGGCGCGGTCACAGTAGACCCCGGCCTCCTCGAGGACGAGGCGGTCCAGCCGGATTTCATCTCGGTCGCTCGCCCCTCCTTCGAGGCGGGACAGGTCGAGCAGGTCCGAGACGATGCGGGAGAGTCGAAGCGCTTCGCCCTCCAGTTGGGCGCCGAAGCGAGCGACGGAATCCGGATCGTCGACTGCCGCGGACACGACGGTCTCGGCGAGTGCCTGGATCGATGCAACGGGGGTCCTCAGCTCGTGTGACGCGTTCGCGACGAAGTCCCTACGAACCGCATCGACGGTTCGTGCCTCCGTGACGTCACGAAGCACGACCAGCACCGTGCCCTCTCCAGAGAGGCCAATGGCGTTCACCAGGAGCGTTCGTCCCCCGGGCTCCAGGGTCACCTCCCGTGCAGCCGCGCGTCCGGCCTGTCTCGCCGTCCCGATGAGGGTCCGGATGGACCCGGGCGCGACCTGGCGAGCGTCCTTCAGAGACGCGCCCAACAGCGAACCCGCAGCCGGGTTCTGGTAGAGAACCCGATCCTGCGCGTCCAGGAGGATCACCGCTTCGTCCAGGGCCGAAAGCATCGCGTCGCGGGTCGTGCGGTCGCGTTCGAGCGTTCGTAGGCGCGCACGGACCTCTCCCCGCAGCCCGTTCACCGCTTCCGCAAGCAGGCCGAGGTCGCCGCTCCCGCTCTCGGGGAGGGATGACGAAAGGTCGCCCTCGCGCATCCGGGCTATCGCGGCCGCGATCGCCCGGACCGAGGCCGAGAAGCGGCGGGTCCTCAGGATGAGCGCGATGGCGACGGCAGCGCCGATCAATGCGGCGCACGCGAGGAGGATGACGGTGAGAGGAGTGCCGACCGCGAGCCCCATGGTCGGGCAAGTCTTACCATGTCCCCTCGCGGCCGTCCGGCCGTCGTCCGAGAGCCGGAGGGAGGCGACCCCATGAGTACCCTGCAGGCCATCGTCCTCGGCCTCGTCCAAGGCCTCACGGAGTTCCTGCCGATCTCCAGCTCGGGGCACCTCATCCTCGTCCCCTGGCTGTTCAACTGGACGTTTCTCCTGGACAACCCCGACCTGAACAAGACGTTCGATGTCGCCCTGCACCTGGGGACGTTCCTGGGCGTGGTGGCTTACTTCTGGCGAGACATCGGTAGGTACCTGGGAGCGTGGCTACGGTCGCTCGGGCGCCGTCGCGTCGAGACGCCTGAGGAGCGCATCGCCTGGTACCTCGTGGTCGGAACGGTTCCGGGCATCGTTCTCGGGGCTCTCGCCGAGGACCTGGTGACGGACCGGCTGGGCGACCCATGGCTCATCGCCGTCATGCTCGCCGTCTTCGGAGTCGTCCTCTACCTGGTCGACCGAAGGGCACTGCGGACACGCGACCTGACCGAACTGCGCCTTCGAGACGCCCTCCTCATCGGGACGGCGCAGGCGATCGCGCTCTCTCCGGGAGTGTCACGGTCCGGTGTAACGATCACGGCGGCGCGGGCCGTCGGCCTGAACCGAGAGGCCGCGACCCGGTTCTCCTTCCTCCTGTCACTCCCGATAATCGCGGGGGCTCTCGCCTACCGGGGCGTTGGCCTCTTGAGCGAGGGGCTGCCCGCCGGACTCATCGGGCCTTTCGCATGGGGCATAGCCGCCTCGGCCACCAGCGGCTTCGCCGCGATCTGGGGGCTGCTCGCTTATCTTCGACGGCGGGACTTCCGGCCGTTCGTGATCTACCGCCTGTTGGCGGCGGCCTTCGTCCTGGGACTGATCGCGGCGGGAGTCCGAGCCGCCTCGATCTGACGTTGGGTCGCGTCAGCCGAGGAGATCGGAGTCCTCTTCCTCCGGTGTGAACGGCGGCTCGATCGCAGCCTTCGCCTGATCCTCGCGAAGATCGGAACCGTCGTCCGCGACTTCGTCCAGCGCCCGGTCGTCCAGGCCCTCCTTCGAGTGACCAGGGTCTCCCGTCTCCGGGACGGTCTCCTCGATCGTTCCCTCCTGCTCGGGTGCGTCGGGCACGAGCGATGATTCCATTGCTGCCTCCTTCGCCTTGGACGAACGGTCTCGGTATAGGTAACCGGCGGAGGTGGCCGGACCGCGACCGGGCCGCGGCGGACGCGTGTACCTTCGGGTACCGAGAGGCGTCGGTCGAAGATGGGTTAGCCCTCCGAGAGCCTTTCCGAGGTCGTTCACCTCCACCTCATCCCACGTCCAACTGCTCCTCCTAGGGTCGAGCGCACCTCGATCCCGAAAGGAGAAGGTCATGGAACATGGAGACGGATCCCGGATGCGGATCTTCCCGCTCGCCGGTCTCGTGGTTGCGACGCTCGC
>JACDCJ010000149.1 GCA_013817655.1 Actinosomnolentus pattersoniae (SeqCode) | reverse complement strand
GGGTCGCCGAGACCGAGGAATGAGAGCGTGGTCTCGGAAAGGATGGCGATGGCGACCACCAGGATGGTGTTCGCGAAGATCAAGGGGAAGACGTTCGGCAGGATGTGACGGGTGATCAGGTGCCAGTCGCCCGCGCCGAGCGCACGTGCCCGTTCCACGTAGGGGCGCTCCTTCACCGAGAGGGTCTGGGCGCGAACCAGCCGGGCGGTCCCCGGCCACGACGTGATCCCGATGACGAGGATGATGTTGAACAGTGACCGGCCGAGGATGGACGCCAGCACGATGGCGAGCGGCAGGAACGGGATCACCAGGAACCAGTCGGTGAAGCGCATCATGGCCGTCTCGCGCCAGCCGCCGTAGTAGCCGGCCGCGATGCCGATGACGGCGCCGATGACCATCGAGAGGGCCGTGGCGAAGAAGCCCACCATCAGCGAGATGCGCGAGCCCCAGATCGTGAGTGTGAGCACCGAACGGCCGAGGTCGTCGGTGCCCATGGGGTAGTCCAGGCTGGGAGGGTCGAGGACGCCTCCCGTGGCGCCCACGGGGCTGAGCCCGCGGCTGTCGGCGAGTAGCGGTGCGGCAATGGCCACGATCAGGAAGAACCCCAGGATGATGAGCCCCGCCATCCCCATCCCGCTCCGCCGGTAGGTTCGCCAGGTCCGGGAGATCGACCGCCGGCGACGGGCCCGGGCGATGGCGCGCGGACTCCTGGGAGGCTCGGCCGGCGGGGGAAGGTCCTCCACGACCGGTGGAGCGGTGCCGACTGGGTCGATCGGCGGCGTCTGCACTCAGGCCACCCGCACGCGAGGATCCAGGTATCCGTAGATGAGGTCGGCGATCAGGTTCGCGACGATGACGGCCACGCTGAACAGCAGGAAGAGCCCCTGAAGGAGCGGGTAGTCGGGAGCCTGAAGCGCTTCGACGGTCAGCAGGCCGAGGCCGGGCCAGGAGAAGACCGTCTCGACGGTGATCGCCCCCGATACGACGAACCCCAGGTTCAGCGCGACGAGCGTCACGGTGGGTAGCAGCGCGTTCGGGACGGCGTGGCGCCGGAGGACCTGCGCCTCGCGAAGCCCCTTCGCCCGGGCCGTGACGATGTAGTCGTCGCCCATCACGTCGAGGAGCGAGGACCGCATGATGAGCGCGTACTCGCCGAGGAGCGCGAGGATCAGCGTGAGGGCGGGCAGGAACAGGTGCATGCCCACGTCGAGCAGGTGTGCGATGCCCGAGGCGGCGCCGCCCGGCGTTCGGATGTTCCCCAGCGGGAAGAGCTCCAGGCCGGAGGTTGAGGCGAACAGGATTAGCAGGATCATGCCCAGCCAGAACTCCGGCATCGCGTAGGTCACCAGCGAGAAGCCCAGCGAGCCCATGTCGAAGCCGCTCCCGCGGCGCCAGGCGCCATAGATGCCGATCAGGAGCCCGATCACGGTCGAGCCGATCGTGGCGACGCCGACCAGCAGGACGGTCGGCCAGATGCGTCCTTGGATCACCTCACCGACCGGCCTGCGGAACTTGAAGGAGATCCCGAAGTTCCCCCGGAGGGTGTCCCCGGCGTAGTTCACGAACTGCTGGGGAAGCGGGTCCTTCAGCCCGAAGTCGCGTTCGAGCTCGCGAACCGCCTCAACCGGGAGGCGTCGCTGGCGCGCGAGGATCTGCGCGGGGTTGCCCGGCAAGATGCGGAACAGAAAGAAGTTGAAGACGAGGACGAAGGCGAGCGTGAAGAGCGCCTGCACCACCTTCGCGGTCAGGTAGCGGCGCGCTCCCATCCGATCTCCCGTCCGTCGCCTCAGGAACCGGTCAGGCCCGATCCTCCTCGCCCTTGCGACGGCGGATCAGAAGAGCGACGGCAACGAGCAGTAGAGGCCCGGCCACCAGGCCGACCCAGACCCACGTGAAGGCGCTCCCGCCTTCTTCCTCATCGGCCGCCGCGGCCTTCGTGACGGGGCGCAGGTTCACGAACGTGTAGTTCCCGTACCCGCTCAGGAGATCCCCGTCGGGCTCCGGCTGGGTGAGGAAGCCGGTCCAGCGGTCGCTCCGATACGCCTGGAGGTTGGCATCGTAGTAGAGCACGATGTACGGAGCGTCCTCGTAGACCTGGCGCTGCATCTCGAAGATGACCTGCGCGCGCTCCGCGACGTCGGCGACCGTCTTCTGCTCCTGGTACATCCGGTCGTACTCCTCGTCGCAGTAGAAGCTGTCGCTCCAGATCCCGTCGGGGGGACGCTGTCCGCAGGTGAAGATCGAGAGGATGAAGTCCGGGTCGGGATCGGGGAACCAGCCCCAGTGGAACATGTCGTACTTTCCCTCGAAGATGGCGTCGGTCAGGGTGGTGTCGTCTAGGGCCTCGACCTCCGTGGCGATCCCGATCTGGTTGAACCAGTCCTGAACGAACTGGCTCGTTTGAACCGTCGAGTTGTTCTCGCTGCGGACGAAGTAGCGGAACATCAGTGGCTGTCCACCGTCGGGCATCTCTCGGACATCGTCACCGTCGGTGTCCTCGTACCCCGCCTCGTCGAGGATCCGATTGGCCTCCTCGAGGTCGAACTCGAACAGCTCCTCCTCGGTCGGCTCGTAGTGATAAGCGGCGGAGAAGGGCGGCACGATCGTCGTCCCGATGGTGCCGTAGCCCTGGAGGACCCGATCGAGGATCACCTGCTTGTCGATGGCATGCGCCATCGCCTGCCGGACGCGGACGTCGAGCAGCGCGGGGTGTCCGTCGGCATCGGGGATCGTGTCGTTCGCGCCGACGTTGAACCCGATCTCGTCGAAGCTCGGGATGTTCGCCTCGTGCGTAGTGATGCCGGTCGTCTCCTTGAGCGAGTTGAACGGATTGGCGTTCAGCGAATCGGCGAAGTCGACCTCTCCGGCCCGGAGCGACTGGACGAGCGCGTCCTCGTTGTTGAAGATCCGGTACACGAACTCATCGATCCGTGGCGCCCCGCCCCAGTACTCCGGCACCGATTCCATCCGGTAGAACTGGCCCTTCTCCCACTCGACCACCTTGAACGGACCGCTCCCGACCGGAGGGTTGTTCTCGAACGTCCCCGCCTCCTCCGTGGAGATGTCCTTCCAGATGTGCTCCGGGAGGATGAAGACGAGGGCCGTCAAGAGCTGGAGCGTCGGCTCCTTCGTAGTGATGACCACGGTCTGTTCGTCGGGCACCTCGATGGTGTCGATCAGCGAGATGTAGTCGATGAAGGACCCTTGCTCCTCCTCGATGATGCGGTTGTAGGTGTACTCCACGTCGTGCGCGGTCACCGGCTCCCCGTCGTGCCACGTCGCGTCATCGCGGATCTGGAAGGTCCAGGTCAGGCCGTCGTCGCTCTGATCCCAGGACTCGGCCAGTCCGGGGGAGGGGCTCAGATCCTCCTGGCTCAGGTTCACCAGGAAGTCGTAGGTCAGGAAGAAGATCTGGAAGGCCGGAGCCTCCACGGCGACGAACGGGTTCATGGAGTCCAGGTCGTTGTCGTCGCCAATGGTGAAGGTGAGCTTGCCAGCGGCCGAGCCGCTCGGTGAGGGCGTTTGGGCGGCGGCACCACCGAACGTGAGCCCGGCGATAGTGGCGGCCGCCGCTCCCGCCGCCACCAGGCTTCTCCATCTGCGCATCTGCATCTCCCCCCTCGACCGCTTGGTGCCGGCCGGATAGTCCTCGTCCTTCTCTTGTGTTACGAAGTTGCCTCCGCCGGGCGACGACGCTCGCTGAGCGGCTTCTCCTTCAGCTCCCGGACGTAGTGGAGGCATTCGGCCACCGCGGCGTCGAGGAGGATCTTGCCCTTCCCGGCCGTCGCCTTGGTCGGATCTCCCTGGACCCCCGTCGCACTGAATGATGACCACCACGGCATGAGCTTGAGGGAACCGTCGGCCCAGTCGAGCCAGGCGTGATCGCCCTCGGGGTAGGACCGCTCGTCCACGGCTAGATCCATCGCGACGGCGTCCGGGTCGATCGCCAGGTAGATGGATGTCTCGAGCTCGCAGGCGTGGGCGAGCCCGCCCCGATCGGACTCCCTGGTCTCGGCGATCACGGTCGCGGCCTCCGGGCTCGACAGGTAGAAGGCGGCGGCGGCCAGCACGTCCGATCGCTCCACCATGACGAGCCGGGCCGCCATCTCCACCAGATTCTGGTTCGATCCATGCCCGTTGAGGTAGAGGATCCGCCGGAAACCGTGGTGCGCCAGCGACAGGCCAACGTCCGTGCAGTAGCGCGTGAAGGTGTCCCAGGCAATTGTGATGGCTCCCGGGAAGTCCATGTGGTGCGGCGAGTATCCGTGGGGGATGGCGGGCAGCAGGACGATCTCCTCGGGCGCGTCCTCGGCCGCGCGCCGGCAGATCTCGGAGACGATCCGCAGGTCGGCGTCGATGGGCAGGTGTGGGCCGTGGTCCTCCAGCGTCGCGACGGGGATCAGCGCGACGCGGTCCTCGCCCGCAGCCCGGCGAACCTCGGGCCAGGTCAGCCGCTCGTACCTAAGCGGCCTAGACCACACGCGCGACACCCGGGAACGACACGTCGAGCGCATCGTAGGACGGGACGCGGGGCTCGGCCAGCGGGGTCGGGAGGCGATCGCCGGTGGCCTTTTGGCCCAAACGGACAACGATCTAGAACCGCGGCAGGGCCGTTTCCGCCAGCAGACGCATCTGCGACGGTCGCTCGGGGGGCACCGGGTCGTCGCCGAGGATCAGAACCGTCAGCACGACGTTGCTTCGGAGGACCATCAGTGCGGTTTCCCCATCCGAGACGGCGGCATCCTCCGGTCCTGTCACGGGCGTGAGCGCATCCCTCGGCTGCCTGCCGGCGCCGATGAGCGCAAAGGCCTGCTCCGCCTGCTCCTCGTCCAGGAACCGGAGCGCGTAGACGTAGACCTCACCGCCTTCCCCGTCCACGAACCCACAGATCGCGAAGTTCTGTACCTCCA
>JACDCJ010000148.1 GCA_013817655.1 Actinosomnolentus pattersoniae (SeqCode) | reverse complement strand
CCGTCCTGGCGCGGCATTACCTGGGCCGCAAGGACCGCGTGGGCCTCGTGAGCTTCGGGGGGCTCCTGCACTGGCTGTCGGCTTCCCACGCACGAACGCAGATCTACCGGATCGTCGACTACCTTCTGGAGGTCGACGTTCAGCTGAGCTACGCGTGGAAGGACATCCAGGTCCTTCCCCGGGGAACCCTTCCGCCGCTCGCTCTGGTCATCGCGTTCTCGCCGCTCGAGGACGAGCGCGCCCTCCACGCCCTTGTGGACCTTCGCTCTCGAGGCTTCCCCGTCATCGTCGTGGACACCGTCGCCGAAGAGCTGGTGGCTCCGATGCCGGGGGCCCCGGGAGCCGTAGCCCACCACGCCTGGCGGCTCGCCCGGGAGGGCGTCCACTTCCGTTTCGCGACCCTCGGCATTCCGGTCGTCGGCTGGTCGGGCCGCGAGAGCCTCCAGGCGGCCCTGGCCGCCGTGCCGATGCTCGGCCGTCGCGAGCGCGCGGGGCGGTGATGTGGAGATGATCGGGCCCGACCGCGCAGGCGACAATGGTGGCCCCGTTGATCGGCGCCTCACGACCCTTAGACGGGCGGCCAGTGGTCTGGCCGCCCTGGTTGGGCTTGCGCTCGGTTCCTACCCCTTCGTGCTCGCTCCTGCGTCGCAGCGACTCGTGCTCGTCGCTGTGCTTGCCCTGCTGGTGCTCGCCGGAACGCTCACCTTCCCCCGGCTTCACGTGCCGGGAGCCGCCGCCGGCCTCCTCGCGATCGAGTACTGCGTCGCGATACTGGAGCGCGGCGAGGGGCTGGATGCCCTGGCCCCGGTGGTGGCCGTGCTGCTGTTCCTCCTTCTGGAGCTGCTGGACCTGGCCGCCACCGGGCGGGAGGGCTCGGCGATCCAAGGGAGCATCGCACTCGTTCGGGCGGCGTGGATGCTCGCGGCGGCCGCCGGCGGAGGGTTGGCAGGCGGGGCCGTCCTGCTGGCGGGCGCCCTGCTGGACGGCGAGGGGTCACTAGCGATGGCCGTGGCCGTGGCGATCGCCTTCGCCGCTCTGGCGATCCCCGCATGGGCGGCCCGGCGGGCTCTCGGCAGCGAATAGCTCGTCAGGCGCCCCGGGCGAAGTTCCGGAACATCGTGAGATGCGGAAGGAACGTCACCGGGATGGAGTCCGTGGGGCCGTTCCGGTGCTTGGCCACGATGAGGTCGGCTCGTCCCTTCACGGAGGGGTCGTCGGAATCCTCCCGGTGGATGAACATGACTATGTCGGAGTCCTGCTCGATGGCGCCTGACTCTCGCAGGTCGGAAAGCTGCGGGCGCTTGTCCTGACGGCGCTCCGGGTCGCGGTTGAGCTGCGAGACGGCGATGACGGGGACCTCGAGCTCTTTCGCGAGAAGCTTCAGCGACCGGCTGATCTCGGCGATCTCCTGCTGGCGGTTCTCGAATCGCGTGTGGCCGGACATCAGCTGGAGGTAGTCGACGATGATGAGGCCGAGGCCCTCCTTACGGGAGCGAAGCCGGCGCGCCTTGGCGCGGATGTCCACGATGGTCACGTTGCCCGAGTCCACGATGTACAGGGGCGCGTCGTGCAGGGCCTCCGCGGCCTCGACGATTCGCGTCCAGTCCTCGGCGGCCATCCTGCCGCCGCGAACGCGGTCCCACGGAACCCTGGCCTCTCCGCAGAGCAGCCGCATGCCGATCTCGAACCGCGACATCTCCAGGGAGAACATCACAACCGGAGCACGGGCGTCGACCGCGACGTTGCGGGCGATGTTCGTGGCGAGCGAGGACTTGCCCACGCCGGGGCGGGCCGCGAGGACGATGAGGTTCCCCTTCTGCAGTCCGGAGAGCAGGTTGTCGAGGTCCACGAATCCAGTGGGGACGCCGGCGAAGGCGCTGTCTCGCTGCTGCACGTGTTCGAGAGCGGCCATGCTCTCGTCCACAAGCTCGCGGATGGCGACCCACTGGTCCTTCTCTTCCTGACGCGACACTGCATAGACGAGGCCCTCGGCGTAGTCCGCGGCCTGGCGAGGGTCTTCGGGAACCGCATAGGCGGTCGCCATGATCTGCGAGGCGGCCTCGATGAGCCGGCGGAGCAACGCATGGTCCGAGACGATCCTGGCGTAATAGGCGGCGCTCGCGGGGCTCGGCACCGACTCGACGAGGTTGTACACGTAGAGGGGACCTCCGACCTCTACGAGAGCTTGGTGCCTCTTGAGCTCCTCGACCGCGGTGATGGCGTCGACGGGCTCTCCCCGCGCATAGATGTTCAGGATCGCCTCGTAGATCCTCTGGTGGGCCGACCGATAGAAGTCTTCCTTCTTGAGGATCTCGACCACCGAAGCGATCGACTCGGCCGAAAGCATCATCGAGCCGAGCACGGACTCCTCGGCCTCCAGGTTGTGAGGTGGAACGCGGGTCGGCCTGGTGCGACCGACGTCCTCAGCTGTCCTCGACATGGCTCCCTCCCGGACGAGGGCGGACCTTAACGAGAGTCCGGTCTGCGTATCCACGGGGAAAGCCGAGGGAAACCATGTGGATAGTGCGGTGAGCAGCGGGAAGCCGCGCGAAAAATGTCAGGCCATTTCCGGGAACGTGCACGCCGGCGACGCTACAGGCGCCCTCTGACATTCCCAGCCGCTCGGAGAGCTCGGCGACCCGAGGATCTACTGGGGGACGACCTCCACCGTAACGGTGGCGTTCACCTGCGGATGAAGATGCACCTGGACCTCGTGTGCGCCGATGCTTCGGATCGGCTCGGGCATATGGACCTGTTTGCGATCGATCGTCACTCCCGCCGCCTTCTGGAGCTCGTCGGCCAGGTGGGGAACGGTGACGCTCCCGAAGAGCCGCCCGTCCTCTCCCGCCCGAGCGGCCACGCGGATGGTCACCGAGGACAGCCGCTCGGCGATCGCCTGGGCCTCGACCACCTCCTTCTGCACACGGTCCTGGTGCTTCCGGCGCAGGCGCTCTGCGTGTTTGACGCCTCCCTTCGAGGCCGGCGTCGCGAAGCCGCGCGGCACGAGGTAGTTCCGCGCGTACCCGTCGGCGACGTCGACCACGTCCCCGGGCGCGCCCAGCTTCTCGACCTCGCGTTGCAGGACGATCTTCATCGAGCGCTGTAGGGCAGCAAGGCCATCTCCCGGGCGTTCTTGACGGCAGTGGCCACATCCCGCTGGTGCTGGGTACAGTTCCCCGTCACCCGGCGGGCGCGGATCTTGCCCCGGTCGGAGATGAACTTCCGAAGGAGCGTCACGTCCTTGTAGTCGACGTGAGTCGACTTGTCCTTGCAGAAGATGCAGATCTTCTTCTTCTGCTTCTTCCAGCCCTTCTCTTCCTTTTCCCTGCGTGGCTTTCTCTGTGGCTTAGGCATCCAGCGGCGTCTCCTCCTGAGGTCCGCCCGCACCCACGGCCACATTTGCGGCCCAGTCCGACGAGCCGGACGATCTGCCCTGCTTGTCGACCTTGGCCGTGGCCCATTTGAGGCTGGGGCCGATCTCCTCGGCCTCGATCTCGACCTTCGATCGCTTCTCGCCCTCCTGGGTCTCCCACGAGTTCGTGCGGAGACGGCCGACGATCACGACGCGCGTTCCCTGCGTGATCGACTCGGCGATGTTCTCGGCAAGGCTACGCCAGGCAGTCACGTCGAAGAAGGACGTCTCCCCGTCCTTCCACTGACCGGACACCTCGTCCTTGAACCGGCGGTTCACGGCCACGCCGAACTTCACGAGCGCGGCGCCGTTCGGCGTGTACCGCAGCTCGGGGTCACGCGTGACGTTCCCCACGATCGTTACCTGATTCTCCGTAGCCATCTCACTCACCACCCATCTCTTTTCTCCGTCTTCCGGTCGATGGCCGCTCCGGAAGGGGGAAGATCGAATCGCGTCCGTTCTGCGGACGCTCCGTCAGCCTCAGGCGGCTCGCGCCACCATCTTGAAGCGCACCACGTCGTCGACCAGGGAGAGCACCCGTTCGAGCTCCCGCAGGGAGTCGGGCTCCGCCGAGCACTCGACCACCAGGTAGAAGCCCTCAGAGCGCCGCGCGATCTCGTGCGCAAGGCGGCGCTTACCCCAGCGATCGACCTTGGTGACCGCTCCGCCGCGTTCGCCTAGCACTCCCGCGATGCGGTCGGTGACCTCCCCGATCACCTTGTCATCGGCGTCGGCGGGCAGGATGAGCATGATTTCGTACGACCGCATTCCACCTCCTCTGGTCTGGGCGGCCCCGACGGGGGAGCAGGAGTGGTGCTCCCTCATGCTAGCAGCCGGTGCCGGACCGCCGCCGACCCTCGTGAACATCCCGGATCCTAGCGAGGGGGTACGACACGACCCCGAACGGCCCGGGGGTACACTTTCCTCGACAGAGCCGTGCACTCTGGAGAGGAGGCGCGAGCCATGAGCATCACCGTGAGGGATGTCCGGTCGTTCAAGCACCGCCGCGAGCGCTTCGCGATGCTCACCGCGTACGACCACCCAACGGCAAGGATCCTCGACGAGGCTGGGATCCCCCTGATCCTGGTGGGTGACTCCGTCGGAAACAACGTCCTCGGGTACGAGACGACGATCCCCGTCACGATGGAGGAGATGCTGCACCACACGCGAGCGGTCGTTCGCGGCGTGAAGGACGCAATGGTCATCGGGGACATGCCCTTTCTCTCCTTCGACACGTCGCTCGAGGAGTCGGTCCGCAACGCGGGGAGGTTCCTGAAGGATGGGGGTGCGCACGCGGTGAAACTCGAGCGGCCCTCCGTGGAGGTCGCCGCGGCGATCGTGGACCGTGGCATCCCCGTGATGGGGCACATCGGCCTGGGTCCCCAGTCGGTTCACGCGATGGGGGGCTACCGGGTTCAGGGCCGGACCGAGGAGGAGGCCGAACGCCTGCTGGATCAGGCCGGGGCCCTGGAGAAGGCAGGTATCTTCGCCATCGTGCTCGAGGGGATCCCCGCCAAGGTCGCCGCCCGGATCACGGATGCGCTCTCCATACC
>JACDCJ010000147.1 GCA_013817655.1 Actinosomnolentus pattersoniae (SeqCode) | reverse complement strand
CCTCCCCGCCCTCGAAGACGATGAGCTTGCCGGTCCCCTCCGGCTTCCGGGACTTCGGCAGGAGCCCCAGCGCCCGGGGCCGCGCAAGGCGGCTCCGCTTCAGGCCGCGGCGGGAGAGCATCGAGGCCGAGACCACCACCAGGGCCCCGAGCCAGAGAGCGAGACGCGTTCCGGAGAGGTCGACGCCCCGGCCGGCCAGCGTCGCGGAGTGGTTCCCGACCGCGGTCGCGAGGGCCGGAAACCCGGCAAGGGAGAGGAACAGCGCGATGTGCGCCGAGACGGTGAGACTCGCGAAGGTCCGCCCACGGAACTCGTCGCTCACGTTCTCCTGAAGCATCGTGTACCCACTTACCCACGCCAGTCCGGCCGCGGCGCCCATGGGCACCGTGAAAAGCGCCGCGAGGCCGATCGTGGGCATCGCCGCGATAACCAGCAGGAACAAGCCGGACCCGAAGAGCGCCCCGTAATGCAGGCGGTCCCTGTCGACGAACCTGACCAGGACGGCGAGCGAGGCCATGCCGAGCCCCATGCCGGCCCCGAGGGCGATCATGAGGAACCCGAAGCCGGTGGACCCCGCGTGCAGCGTGTAGCGGGAGAAGACGGGGCCGAGCGACATGACCGCCCCGGCGCCGGCGAACGCCATGACGATGCCGAGGGTCATCGCCCGCACGAGCGCGTGCTTGCGAAGGAATCTGATGCCCTCCCGGATCTCCTGGAAGGCCAGACCCGGCGAGAGCCGGGGAGCGGCGCCGGCTCGCGCGCGGAGTCCCGCGCCGCGGCGTGGGTCGATCCCGGAGACCATCCGCGCGGAGAAGAAGAACGCGAGCGCTCCGAGCCACAGCGCCAGGGCTTCAGGCCGCCCCTCGAAGAAGTCGATCCGCGCCCCGATGGCGGTGGCTATCCCCGCGAGCGCCGTGTAGATCGTGGCCCCCAGCGGCAGCGTCCCGTAGGTCGTGACCATGTTGACCGAGTTCGCGTTCGCCAGCTGCCGGCGAGGCACCAGGTTCGGCACGATGGCGTCCTTCGCCGGATTCCAGATCAGCGACAGACACTCGATCGAGAACGAGAGCAGGTAGATCATCCACAGGGATGGAACGAACGCCATGGACGCGTACATCACCCCCCGGGCGACGTGGGCGCCGATCATGAGCTTGCGGCGGTCGAACCTGTCCGCGAAGACACCCGCGATCGGCCCGAACAGGACGGATGGCAGCAGGCGCGCGACCATGACGCCGGCGACCGCGGTCCCGCCGAGGCGCTCGCCGCCCAGCCTCGCCACCAGCGATGCGACGGCCACGAAGCACGTCCAGTCGGCGGCGGACGAGGCGAGCATGGAGCGCCAGAGCCGCGAGAAGGAGGGGTTGCGGAGGAGATCTTTGAACGTGGCCCGTCTGGTCCCTCGAAGAGCGGCGATCTCCTCGGCGACCGTGGCCATCAGGCCGTCCGCTTCGCCCTGGTCCTGCTCGACGGGCGGCCGGCGCCCGCTCGACTCCGGGTTCGCTTCCGGGGACCTCCGCGGCTCTTCGGCACCAGCTTGGCCGCCTCCTCGGCGGACAGCTCCCGGCCCTCCGCGTCCCACGCCCGGCCGCAGCTCGTGCAGCGGGTTGCACCGCCGCGGGCCACCACCACGAGGCCCTTGCATTCGGGACACGGGTCCGGCAGCGGCTGGTAGTTGACAGAGAAATCGCAGCTCGGATAGCGGCCGCACGAGTAGAACGGCCCGAACCTGCCGCGGCGCTCGATAAGCTCACCCTCCCCGCACTTCGGGCAGGGGACCCCGGTGCTCTTCGGCGGCTCCTTCTTGATGTACTTGCACTCCGGATAGGCCGAGCACCCGATGAACGGGCCGAACCGGCCGGTTCGCTCCATCAGCGGGTGGCCGGACTCGGGACACAGCTCGTCCAGCAGCACCGGCTCGGGGCGCTGGTCCCCTTCGAGAGGCCGGGTGTACTTGCACTCCGGGTAGTTGCCGCAGCCCACGAACCGCCCGAAGCGGCCGAGCTTCTCCACGAGGTGCGCCGCCTCCCGTCCTTCCTCCGGGCACCGCGGGCAGAGCTCGGGGAGGATCACCTCCGGAGGCGCGATCTTGCCGCTGGCCCGGTCCAGCGCTTCCATGAACGGTTCGTAGAACTCCCGGAGGACGGCCACCCACTCGGCCTCGCCCTCGGCGATGTCGTCCAGCTCCTCCTCCATCCTCGCGGTGAACCCCACGTCGACGATGTCCGGGAAGTGGTCCACCAGCGTGTCGGTCACGACCACGCCGATGTCCTCCGGATGGAACCGCCGGTCCTCCAGCCGCACGTATCCGCGATCGAGCAGCGTGGAGATCGTGGGCGCGTACGTGGAGGGACGCCCGATCCCGTTCTCCTCCAGCGTCTTGACCAGACTCGCCTCCGAGTACCGGGGAGGCGGCTGCGTGAAGTGCTGCTCCGGGAGGAGCTCGAGCAGCCGAAGCGCCTGGCGAGCGGTCAGCGCGGGGAGGAGCGACTCCGCGTCCTCATCGGCAGTGTCGTCGCGGCCCTCCAGGTACACGCGGCGGAAACCATCGAAAGTCATCGTCTGACCGGTAGCCCGCAGTAGGTACCGGATGCCTTCGTCGCTGGCGTGGGCCTCGACGTCAACGGACACCTGGTCGAAACGTGCCTCCGCCATCTGCGACGCGACGGTCCGCTGCCAGATGAGCCTGTAAAGGCGAGCCTGATCGCGGTCCAGGAAGGTCTGGAGGACCTCTGGTAGCCGGCCGGCGCTCGTCGGGCGGATCGCCTCGTGCGCCTCCTGAGCCCCTCGCTGCTTCTTTCGAAAGCGGCGCGGCTCCTTCAGGGCGTACTGGGAGCCGTACTGCAGGCGAACGACGTCCGCGAGGTCCGCGAGCGCCTGCTCCGCGATGTTCACCGAGTCCGTCCTCATGTAGGTGATGAGACCCACCTGCCCCTCACCCGGGATGTTCACCCCCTCGTAGAGCCGCTGGGCGATCTGCATCGTCCGGCGCGAGGAGAAACCGAGCTTGCGAGCGGCCTCCTGCTGCAGCGTGGACGTGGTGAACGGCGGGGCCGGCGAGCGCTTCACCTCCTTCTGGCGAACCTCGGCCACCCGGTACTCGGCCGTTCTGAGGCGAGCGACGTGCGCCTCGGCCTCCTCCTCCGTCGAGAGCAGAAGTCCCTTCTTGTCCGGGGAGGGCGCGAGCTTCTCCTCGCCGGCCTGAACCAGGCGGGCGAGGAACTCGCCCCCCCGGTCCTGCGGCGTCAGCCGCGCGTCCACGCTCCAGTACTCGATGGGGGCGAAGGCCGCGATCTCCCGCTCCCGATCCACGATCAGGCGAAGCGCGACCGACTGGACGCGGCCGGCCGACAGATCTCGCCTACGGAGCCCCTCCCAGAGGAGCGGCGACAGCCTGTACCCGACGATCCGGTCCAGGATGCGGCGGGCCTGCTGGGCGTTGACGAGGTCGAAGTCGATCCGGCGCGGCCGCTCGAAGGCCTCGCGAACGGCGCTGGGGGTGATCTCGGTGAACGTGACGCGATTGGCGGCGCGAGGGTCCGCCCCGATGGCCTCGGCGACATGCCAGGCGATCGCCTCCCCCTCCCGGTCGAAGTCGGTGGCGAGCCAGAGTCCGGTCGCACGACGGTATGCCTTCCGCAGGTGCTCGACCGTGTCCGCCTTCTCCTCGGGCACCCCGTACTCGGGGAGGAAGTCGCTTTCCACGTCCACGCCCATGGTCTTCTTGGGGAGGTCCCGGACGTGGCCGCGACTGGCCGCCACCGAGTAGTCGGACCCCAGGTATCGCTCCAGGGTCTTCGCCTTGGTGGGCGACTCCACGATCACCAGTTGTTTCGCCATTAAACAGCTCTCATTTCGTCAGGGGGAGGGCCGGGGCATGCCGCCGCCACTGTACGTCATCGCCTGACGGCTCCTCGTCGGAGGACATCCCCTGCTCGATCCAACGGTGGCGCATTCCCGAAAGGCCGTCGGGGGTCGGCTGTTAGGCTCGGGCGACCCTCCGGAGGCATCCCGTGCTCGAGTTCCTGACCCGGTTCATAACGGACACCGTAGCCGACTACGGCTACATTGCCATCTTCGTCCTGATGCTACTGGAATCCGCATGCATCCCCATCCCCAGCGAGGTCACCATGTTGTTCGGTGGCGCGCTGGCGAACGATGCCTTCTTCGAAGCCGTCGGGAGTTCGAGCACTCCGCTGAACTTCGTGCTGGTCGGACTGGTGGGCGCCGTCGCGAACCTTGCCGGGTCGATGCTCGCTTACTGGGTGGGCTTCAAGGGGGGCCGGCCGCTGGTGGAGCGGTGGGGACGATACATCTTCCTCCGCCGCGACGAGCTCGACCGCGCCGAGTCGTGGTTCGCCGAGCACGGAGAGGCCGCCGTGTTCGTTTCCCGGCTGCTCCCGGTGATCCGCACCTTCATAAGCCTCCCCGCGGGCGTCGCGAGGATGCCCTTCTTGCGCTTCTCGATCTACACGTTCCTCGGCTGCCTTCCCTGGACGTTCGCGCTCGCCGGGGTCGGATACGCGCTGGGGAGTCAGTGGGAGACCGTCGAACGGTACCTGCGTCCGATCAGCATCGCGGTGGCGGTCCTCTGCGTGGCGGGCGTTGCCTGGTGGCTTGTCCACCGCTCCCGTCGCCGGACGGCGGCCGAGCGCGGCTCCTAGGCTCTTCGGGGTGGGCCTCAGAGGCCGATCTCGCCCGCGACCTCCTGCAGGCCCTCGATGCCCAGCCCGATGAACTCGTCGATCGACAGGCCCAGTTGCTCCTCGGCCTGCCGGATCTCGTCCCGGTTGACGCCCGGAGCGAACGCGCGGTCCTTGAGCTTCTTCTTGACGGAGGAGACCTTCATCCCGGAGGAGCGCTCCGGCCGGACGAGGGCGGCCGCGACGAGCAGCCCGGCCACCGCGTCGGCGGCGACGACCCCACTCGACATCCGGTCTCGCCGGTACTCGGGGTGGGCGTGCGCCAGCACCCCGTTCACCACCTCCTCGTCCACACCGGCCCCGCGAAGCCACTCGGCCGCCATGTACGCGTGTCGCTCCGGGTCCTCGGCCGTCTCGTCCTGGTCCAGGTCGTGGAACAGCCCGGTG
>JACDCJ010000018.1 GCA_013817655.1 Actinosomnolentus pattersoniae (SeqCode) | reverse complement strand
CTCGTAGCGTGGGATGGCGAAGGCCCACACGGCCCAGCCCACGAGAATGATGAGCGCCAGGGCTCCGGCGGAGGCCGCGATGCGACGGGACCGCGGGGTGCGAGCATGCCGAGGCGGCCGGATACGCGGAACGGTGACGGTCGGTACGCGCTGTCCGGGAGAGATCCCGGTACTGGGGAGTTGCGCGGCGAGCTCCGTCACGCCGAGGGCGGGAGGAAGGCCCACGCCCGCGCGGGCGATCTCGTCCCGGAAGGAACGGGCCGACTCCGGACGTTCGGCGGGGTCCTTCTCCGTTGCGTGCGCGACGGCCTGATCCAGCGCCAGGGGAACGCCTCCCACGACCGTGGACGGCGGCGGCACGCGGCTCGACACGTGCTGATAGGCGATCGCGAGCGACGTCTCGCCCGTGAACGGGGGACGGCCGGTCAGCAGTTCGAACATCACGATCCCGAAGGAATAGATGTCCGTGCGGGGGCCGGCCGGCCGCCCCTCGATCTGCTCCGGGCCGAGATACTGGACGGTGCCGGTCACCGTTCCCTCGACCTGGCTGACGCTCGCGTCGGCGAAGGCGCGGGCGAGGCCGAAGTCGGCCACCTTCACCGTACCGTCGGCATCGATGAGGATGTTCTCCGGCTTGATGTCGCGGTGGACGATGCCGTGGGCGTGAGCGTGGTCCAGCGCGGACATCACCTGCAGGGCGACCTCGACCACCGGGGCGGGCTCCAGGCGACCGTGCTCCGTCAGGAGCGATCTCAGGTTCGTCCCGCGGATGAACTCCATGACCATGAAGTAGGTCCCGTCGGTGGAGCCCCAGTCGTGGACCGCCACGATGTTCCGATGGCTCAGGATCGCCGAGGCCCTGGCCTCCCGGCGGAACCGGTTGACGAAGCCGTCGTCGCCTGCGAACTGGGGATGTAGCGTCTTGAGCGCGACCTCTCGGCCAAGGACCACGTCCTGCGCCCGGTAGACGTCGCCCATGCCGCCCGAGGCTATACGGGTGAGGATCTGGTAGCGACCGTCGATCGTCGAGTCGATCACCGACATTGGCTCATGCCGCCCTCGGGAAGGTCGAGGGGGCGTCGCCCGTCATTGTATGGCCGGCATCGGGCCGGTGCACGAACCATCGCGAATCGTCCCTCGGAACCATCGCTCGTCTTCGAAGCGAGCCTTCGTATACTGGAGACGATATCCGGGGAGCTCGGGCAACCGGGCTGAGAGGCCGGCTGAAGGCGCCGGCGACCCGCGGACCTGATCCGGATAACGCCGGCGAAGGGAGCGATCCATCATCCGCAGCGATCCAGGGACCACCCTCGACCCCCTCGTCATCGCGGGACGGGCATTCTCGTCTCGCCTGCTCGTGGGAACGGGGAAGTTCGGTTCCCACGAGCTGATGCGCGTGGCGCTCGACGCATCCGGCACCGAGATCGTCACGGTTGCCCTCCGGCGGGTCGATCTGGACTCGACGGGAGGAACGGACATCCTGGAGTTCATAGACGCCCGCCGCTACCTCCTCCTTCCGAACACCTCGGGGGCGCTCGACGCCGACGAGGCCGTTCGCCTCGCCAGGCTGGCGCGCGCCGCCGGAATGCCCACCTGGGTGAAGCTCGAGGTGACGCCGGAGCCCAGGTACCTGCTCCCGGACCCGGTCGAGACGCTTCGGGCCGCCGAGATCCTCGTCCGGGAGGGATTCACCGTCCTTCCCTACATCAACGCCGACCCGGTGCTGGCGAAACGCCTGGAGGACATCGGGTGCGCCACCGTAATGCCGATCGGGTCGTGGATCGGATCGAACCAGGGCATGAGGACCCGCGACTCGGTTGGCATCATCATCGAACAGGCGACCGTTCCAGTGGTGGTCGATGCCGGGCTGGGGGCACCCTCGCACGCGGCCGAGGCGATGGAGCTCGGAGCCGCGGCGGTCCTCGTCAACACGGCGATCGCCGTCGCCGGCGATCCGGTGGAGATGGCCGCGGCCTTCCGGTTGGGCGTCGAGGCCGGCAGGCGCGCGCACCTGGCCGGCCCGGCTCGGGGCCGGGACACGGCGGAGGCGAGCAGCCCGCTCACGGGCTTCCTCGGCGCCGCTACCCGGTCCGGTGCCGATCCCGGCGCACGGGTCCCGTGAGCTCCGGCCGCGGATTCGTTCCGCCGGAGCCTGAGGAAACCTTCGCCGAAGAGTTCGAGCGCCTCGACCTTCGTCGTCTGCTCGAGGTCGCTCATTCCGCCACCTCCGCCCAGGTCGATCGAGCGCTGCTCGCCCCTCCCCTAGAACGCGGCCTTCCGGACTTCGCGGCGCTCCTGTCCCCGGCCGCCGCCCGGCGCCTCGAGGAGCTGGCCGGAGCGTCCCAGGCCCTCACCCTCGCCCGGTTCGGCCGGACGATCCGCATGTACGCGCCGCTGTACCTGTCGAATGAATGCCTGAGCAAGTGCACGTACTGCGGCTTCGCCCGCGAGCTCGCGATCGCGCGGAAGACCCTCACTCCCGAGGAGACGCTTCGTGAGGCACGGTACCTGCGTCGTTCCGGGTTCCGTTCGATCCTGCTGCTGACCGGTGAGCATCAGCGTCTCACGGGCGTGGAGTTCCTGGAGGAGCGCCTTCGGCTCCTCGGAGGGGAGATCCCCTCCCTGTCCGTGGAGGTTCAGGTCTGGAGCGAGGAGGAGTACCGGCGCCTGGTCGCGGCCGGCTGCGAGGGCGTGGTGGTCTATCAGGAGACGTATTCCCCGGAGACGTACCGACGGGTTCACCTGGCCGGGAAGAAACGGGCCTACGAGTGGCGGCTGCTGGCCCCGGAGCGGGCCGCTCGAGCAGGCATGCGCCGGGTGGGTATCGGCGCTCTGCTCGGCCTGCACGACGACTGGCGTCACGAAGCGCTCGCCCTCGCCGCCCACGCCCGCTTCCTCATGCGCCGGTACTGGCGCACGCAACTGACGGTCAGCGTTCCACGGTTGCGCCCGTCGGCCGCCGGGTTCCAGCCGCGCGATCCGGTCGAGGATCGAGACCTCGCGCAACTCGTCTGTGCGCTTCGCCTCGCGCTCGCCGACGCCGGCATTGTCGTTTCCACGAGGGAGTCGCCGAAGCTGCGCGACGGGCTCTTTCGGATCGGCGTAACGCATGCGAGCGCGGGCTCACACACCGAGCCGGGCGGCTACACGCGGCCAGCCGATGCGACCGAGCAGTTCGAGATCGCGGACCTTCGCTCACCGGCCGAAGTCGCGGACCGGATCCGCGAGCTCGGCTACGAGCCGGTGTGGGGCGACTGGGGGGCGGTCCTTCCCGCCACCGAAGCGATGTTGTCCCGCTGATGCGCGTGACAGCGAACGGCAGAGAGGTCCACCTCGATGAGGGGATCACCCTGGAAGGCTTCCTCCGCGCCCGACGCTTGGACCCCCGCTTCGTGATCGTGGAGCGCAACGGCGAGGCGTTGGAGCGGGGCCGGTACGGAGACACCACGCTCGCGGACGGCGATCGTCTCGAGGTCGTCCGAGCTGTGGCCGGGGGATAGGAGCCCACGCTGACCGGATCGGCGCTCGGCCAGGCTCGCCGCGATCGTCTGAGCGAGTCCCTCCTCTATGTGGTAACCGGCGCCCGGCGGCCGTCCCCGTCTGAATCGCTCCCGGAGTTCCTGGAGGCCATACTCGGGGCCGGCGTGGACCTGGTGCAGCTCCGCGAGAAGGACGCCGAGGCCGGGGACCTCCTTCGGTGGGGAGCGACATTCCGAGAGGCGGCCCGGCGGCACGGAGCCCTCTTCGTGGTCAACGACCGCCCGGACGTCGCTCTCGCGCTGGGCGCGGACGGTGTGCACCTCGGGCAGAACGACATTCCGGTGGACGTGGCGCGGCGGCTCGTCGGACCCGATGTCCTGATCGGACTCTCGACTCACGACGAAGCGCAGCTCGCGACCGCCTCTCCCGAGGCCGACTACGTGTCCGCCGGCCCCGTCTACGAGACCCCCACGAAAGCGGGCAGGCCCGCCACCGGGCTGGGCCTCGTCCGAGTCGCGGCCGGGATCGAGCGCCGGCCCTGGTTCGCGATCGGGGGCATCGACCGCGACTCCCTGCCAGCCGTGATGGAGGCGGGGGCCCGGCGCGTGGTTGTCGTTCGGGCCGTGACGGCGGCCCCCGACGCCGGATTCGCCGTCAGGGAGCTTCGTTCGGCGCTTTCGGCCTGACCGGCGCGGCGGGCGTTCGACCTTCCGGCGGGACCGACGCCCCTCGTGCCGCGATCCCCGCGGCGATCCCCAGTGCGATGGCCGCGCTCGCCGCAACCGGTCCGCCACCCTCGCTGAGGCGAAGCCCCATGGCGTCGGCGACTACCGATGTCAGGGAGAGCGCGGCCACTCCGAACGCGGGCGACAGGGCGATCCTCGCCAGGGGCACTGTGGGCGGAAGGAGCACGAAAGCCCAGGGCGCGCCCAGGAGCCCGAGGAGCAGGACCAACGCGGGGCCGACCCACAGCGGCATCCACGGCGAAAGGGGCCCCGCGCCCGGCTCTTTCAGCCGCGCGGGGAACTGGCCGGCGGCCGCTTCGCCTACGGTCCGACCCGTGTAGCCCGGAACGGCCACGACCCCCCGCCCGATGCGATGGCGGCCGGGATCGCCCTGGACCTCCGGCAGGGAAAGGGCCGCGCGGTAGCCCACGGAATCGAACGCGTTCATCACCACAACCAGCGGCGACCGGTCCAGAAGCGGCCGGACCTTCGCCCACGAATCGGCCGACAACCGGTCGTGCTCGAGCCGTCCGAGATGGGTCGGGCGGCCGGCACGGAAGTCGGCGACGGTTCCCAGGAAGATATGAACGTCCGGCACCCGGCTCGCCGGGACGGCGTCCCGGACATAGTTCGTGTACCGGACCGCCTGCAGTCCGGGCTTCTCGAAACGGGGTTCGGCGATAAAGACGAGAGGGGTGCCGGGGGGCTGCGCGGCCAGCGCGGCCCCGGCGATCCGAGATTGCGCCACGGCCGCCGGCCGGACCAGGGCGTACTGATCTGCCCATGTCACCCACGCGACCGCCATGAAGATCATGGCACCCGAGAGCATCAGCGCCGTCGCAGTCCGCGCGCGAGACGGGCCCAGCTTCGTCCGCAGTCTTCGCAGGCCGATGCTCGCCAACAGTGGAAGGGGAAGGCAGAACGCCGCCAACCGCTGCCCCGGAGCGGGGACGCCTGCGAGGAGGGCGAGCACCGAGATCACCGTCAACGCGACCCAGGCCACCATGAGGCCCCAGAACAACCGTCCGGAGTCTTGCGACGACTCCCGCGACGCCGGGCCGTCGCCATCTTTCCGGCGCGGCGCTCCCCGGCCGCCCCACCCGGTCGGTGCGAACGGTGCCAGGGCGAGGCCCACGACGGAGACCGCCCGCCACCAGGGAAAATCGTTGCGCAGCTTCCGTTGGAACGACTCGGTCACGAGATGCCCGAGTCCGAGCCTCCGAAGGATGGCGTCCCGCGACGTGTCCAGGGTGACGGCCGCGGTAACGCCGACGAGCGGCAACCCGACCACGGTGACGGCGAGCCCTCCCAAGGCCGCCGCCGCGACCCGAGTGGCGCCGCGCCCCGTCCACTTCAGGCCGAGCGCCCGGTCTCGCCGCCATGCGGGCGCGAGGGCGACGAGCCCGCCGGCCATGACGCCCAGAGCGAGCGGCACGAACAGGGGGTGGGCAAGGCCCGCCGCCCCCAGGAGCAGCGCCACCGCAACCACCTCGCGCCACCCTCCCCGCGCACGCAGGGTGAGGGCCAGCAGGGCG
The DNA here is from genome assembly GCA_013817655.1 of Actinosomnolentus pattersoniae (SeqCode). GTDB lineage: Bacteria > Actinomycetota > UBA4738 > UBA4738 > UBA4738 > JACDCJ01. The sequence goes on along the minus strand of JACDCJ010000018.1, from coordinate 10,198 downwards.
AGGGCCGCGAGGAACAGCGCTCCGAAGGCAAGCGTGGAGAAATACCCGGCCACGAGGACCGAGAGGAACGCTGCGGACAGCAGTGCGGCAAGCGTGAAGCGAACCCGATCTCGCCCGAGCGCGGTCTCGACGAGAGCGCCCGCGGCGAGGCCCAGGGTCGCGGCGAGTACGGCGCCGATCGCCTCTGCCACGGCCGCCACCGGCAGGCCCGATGCTCGGGACAGGGTGGCCATCAGCCCGACGATCCCGGGGCGGCCGGCTGCCCCCAGGACGCCCAGGCCCTCCGCCCCGGCGTACCGTGCCCACCAGATGTAGACCGGCGTGTCCGAGCCGAGGGCGAGCCGGAACGTCCCGATCGGATACAGGACCAGGAAGAACAGGAGCAGAGCGCCGGCGACGGCGAGGCAGAGGCCCAGTGCTCCCAGCTTCGCCCCCCGCGCCGGCGGGCCCTCGACCTCGCTTCGGGGCGCCCACGCGATCCGGCCGGATCGTTGGGTTCGCATCGCCAGAACCGTAACCTACCCACCCGATGGGCGTCCTACGGATTCTGGGAGCGACAGCCATCCTGGTCGCGCCGGGAGCCCTGCTGTCGATTCTCCTGTGGCCGGCGGGCGCGATCTCCCTTCCCGGGCGAGTGGCGCTGGTAGTTCCGCTGGGGTTCGCCGCCGTCGCGTTGGTGTCGTTCGGTCTAGCGCTGCTCGGGCTGCTGTCGCTCACCGCCCTCGTACTGGCCCATGTCGCCGGCACCGCCGCCCTCGCGGCGCTCGTCGTCGCGCGGGGGAGGTTCGGGGAGCACCGCCGAGCCTGGCGGGTCGAAATCGCGACCGATCGTTGGGCGCTGGGCCTGGGCCTCGCCGTGGTGCTGGCCTTCGCGATGGTCCGGCTGAGCTATTCGCCGGCCCTCAACCTGGCCGACCAGACCCCCCTGCGGTACTGGGCCGATGGGCTCGAGGTCGCCGATGCCGGCCGCATCCCGGCCGAGTCGCTGCAATGGGGTCGCCTCGTCCCTTCGGCGCAGAGCAAGGTCCTGCTGAACGCCTTCGATGGTTCGGCCAGCCTGGTGCTCGGACGTGGGCCGCTAGGGCCGATGGGAGCCCTCCTGTTCGTCATGTCGGCCGGTCTGTTGCTCGCCGGGTTCGGTCTGGCATGGGAGCTCGGCCTGCGACTCACGGCGCCGCTCGCCACTCTCCTGCTGTTCGGAAACGATCTCATCGGTCCCCGAGACCTCACCGCCGACCTGCTGAACTTCAAGGCGGAGAACTGGGGACGAGTGGTCATGCTGGCGAGCGTTCTGCTCTTCGTCCGCGCCGTTCGAGCAGAGGGGGCGCGCGTCGGCCGGAAAGCCGCGGTGACCGCAGGGGTGCTCCTGGGCGTGTGCGCCGGAACGCACCTCGTTGCCGCGGCCATGGGCGTGGCGTTCATCCTCGCCTATTTGATCGCGGGCGCCCTCCTGCGGTCGCCCGGCGGCGTGGCCCTCTTCACCGGGGCGATGACGCTCGCTCCCGCACTACTCGTGGGGGGCCTGGTACTCGCGCTCCCTCCAGGAGAGGTGGGCTTCGAAGGCGCGGGAGACCGCCGCGCCTACGAGGGCGCCGTCGACCGGCTCGGTCTGCCCGAGGGGTTCGACCTCACCAGATACCTCGCGCTCGGCGAGCTCGATCAGTCGCCGCGTGGCGGCGCCTTCTACGATCCGCCGTCCCAGACGTATCACGAATACGTCCGGCGCGCCGTCGGCCAGCCCGAGCTCCGCCGGCCGATTGTGTGGGCCTTCCCCGTCGCGCTGCTCCTCGCGATGGGGGTGGTGCTCGCCCTGGGGCACGCTCCGCTTCGCGTTCTCGCGGTGACCGCGATGCTGATGGCCGTGGCGATCCTCGCGATCGGCCTGGCCTTCAACGCTCGCTACGACATCTACGTGCTGGCGGAGTTCGGTCCGCGAAGGCTGTTCGACTACACGGGCCTCTTCGTGGTCCTGCTTGGCGCGAGCCTTGGCGAGGTGGCTCTCGCCCGGCTCTCGTCTCGAACGGGGAGCCTTCGTGGGGGAAGCCTTCGCCGGGCCACCCCGGTCGTTGCCGCCGTCCTCACCGTGGGCATCGGGATCGCCGCAGTCCCGCGTGCCCTCCAGATGGGGGAGCGCGCCACGTTCTTCGCGTCGGCGCTCGGGCCGCTTGAATGGATCGAGCGGAACGCGCCGTGCGACGGCCGCATCCTGGCCGACCGGCGGACCCTCGCCACGTTTCAGACCCTCACCCGGCGCGCCGGCGTCCTGGAAGGGATGGGGCCGTACCTGCGACCCGAGCTGCTGGGCGCCGCCGTTCAGGCGATGCTCGATGCTCGCCACTTCTTCGCCGACCCGCTCGACGGCGAGCGGTACCTGCGGGAGCAGGCCGTGGCGGCCGTCGCGGTGACGTCCTACGATCAGACCCTCGGCGGGGTGGGAGGCCCGTTGCGGGTGGGCCACGTCGCGCGGGCGGCGCTGGAGCGGGCCGACTTCCTCCGGCCGGTCGCCCGGTCATCGACCATCACGATCTACGAGGTCACGGGCTTCGTCCCGCGGCCGGGCGCCTTCCCCGACGTCACCGGGCGCGCCGGTTACCGCTGCACCGCCGGTTCGACGTCGAGGCCCTGACGGCCGGCCCGTCGCACGCGGACCCATGCCGCGATCGCGCCAGTGGCGGCGACCGCCGCGATCGTGGCCGCCCCGCCGGCTCCCCCCAGGCGCACGCCAAGGGCGTCCATCACGACTCCGCCGAGGATGAGGAATCCGATGCCGAGGGCGGGGGCGAGCCCGAGAGTCTCGAACGGCCGGAGCCGGCGGGGGAGGAGGGCCAGGCCCCAAGCCAGGCCGATGGCGGTCAGGACGACCGCAGTGGCCCCCAGGATCGCCGCTCCCCGTATCCACGACCTTGGCCCGTTCGGGATGACGGGGGGTGTGATGGGTTCACTCGGCAGGGGCCCACTCAACACGGCCAGGTTGGGGCCGGCGATGCGTTCGGGATGCGCCCCGACGTACTCGCCGTAGGCAAGGTTGAACGAAGAGAGCAGCAGCGCGACCGGCTGCTGGGGAAGCAGCCGGCGGACCGCCGGCCAGAAACGGTCGACGTTCGTGTTGTAGGTGCGAGGCCGGGGCCGGTAGGTCGGCTCTCCCATCAGGTACCGGTCGGGATCGCCCACGTAGAAATAGGCGTGCTCGATCCTCTCCGCCGGAAGTCCGGAACGAAGGATGTACGCCATCTCCGGCACGTAGGACAGCGGGTTCGCGCCGAGGTCGTCGACGACGAAGACGACCGGCTCGTTCGGCGGAACACCGACCTCCTCCAGGTAGGCGGCCGCGGTTGCCGCCTCCTGGACCTTCGGGGTCTCGAGCCACTCGATCCCGCGCTGGTGCGGGATGTTCAGGTAGTAGGCCCAGAAGCCAAGAGCCGTGAGGCCCGCCAGTCCGGCGGCGAAAACGACGGCTCCGGCCCTGCGACGGCCCGAGGCACATAGCCCGCGGGCGGCGGCGCGGAGGCCAAGCCCCACGAGGACTGGAAGGGGAAGGAGGAAGGCGAGGAAGCGGTGCGCCGGCGACAGACGGCCGAGGGCAAAGAGCAAGACCCCGATCCCCACCACGAGCGCCCAGGCCAGCGAGAGCCTCACCAGGAAGCCAGCCGCGAACCGCTCCGGGCCGTTCCGGCCGGTTCCAAGGCCGCCTCGCCCTCGGGCCCGCGCCGCCAGTGACCCGAGGCCCAGGGCGGCGAGGGGGAGCGTCAACGGGAACACATACAGCGGGAGGTCCTCGCGAAGCTTCTTGGACAGCTCTCCGCGGGTTAGCTTGGGGGCGTCCGGGGTGGCCGAGAGCAGGCCGCTCAGGGCCGCGCCCGTCAGCCCGGCCGCGGCCGCCGCGACCATCCCAAGGCGGGCGCTCGGAGTAGAGAGCAGGGGTGTCTCGTGCGAGCGCCACACGCTCCAGGACCGAGGGATATAGGCGAGGGCGACGAGGAGCAGGATCATCAGGAAGATCGCCAGGAACGAGGGGTGAGCCAGCCCACCGGCCGCCAGGAGCAGGACCGATGCCGCGAGGCCACGTTCCTCTCGAAGCGCCGAGAGCAACGGGACGAGTGCGGCAGTGAAGACCGCCAGCGCGAAGAGGTTGTCGGTGTAGGTCTCCGGAGCCATCAGCCGGATGATCGCCGGAGACAGGCCCACGACGAGGGCGGCGAGGCCCATCTCCCACGGCGGGCGATTAAGAGAGAAAGAGAAAAGGGCCCCTGTGGCGAGCGCGACGGCCATGGCGGCCGCGATCGGCATGACCACCGCCATGGTGAACGTGTTCGTCCCGAACAGGCCCGACAGGGTGAGGGCGATCACCGGAAACCCGGCCGCCCGGCTGTCCAGGGTCTTGACGGGTGGCGGGAGCTCGTCCGGTACGCCGGCGAGTCCCCTCTCCGCCACGAAGGTGGTCTGCCCCAGGTACCGGGGCGTGTCCCAGCCCATGGGCATGGGGTCTTCCTTGGCGAGGTAGAGGCCCGAGAAGAAGCCGGCCACGGCCAGGCCTATCAGACCCACTAGGAGGAGGGATGGCGCGTGGTGACGAAGCCAGCGGCCGGTCGGGCGAGCGCCGGAGGCGGGGCGCCCGGCGGTTCGCCGTTCCTGCGTGCGCACGAACCTACGGTATCAGCGAGATATGGCGGAGGTCTGTCGAAGCAATCGCTTGGACCGCCCTCAACGCAGCCAGGTCTTGACGATGGCTTTAGTGAAGTTCCAGGCGTACTTGAAAGTCTTGGGCTTCTTCGAGTCGCCTCCCGCACGAGCCCGAATGGTGATGGGAACCTCCCGGATGCGCAGTCGCTGACGCATTCCCTCGATGAGCAGCTCTGATGTCCAGAACTGGTCCTGGTTCAAGACGAGCTTCTTGAGAACGTCGGCGCGGGTGGCTCGGTACCCGTTCGAGACGTCGGTCACGCGGGAGCCGACCATGATCGTCACAAGACGGGAGAAGAAATGGACGCCAGCATGGCGAATCATGCTCTCCCGTTCGAACTCGCCGAGCACACGCGAGCCGTTCACCATGTCCGCCTCGTCCGCCAGGATGGGCTTGACGAGCAGAGGCATCTCGTCCGCCACGTGCTGGCCATCGGCGTCCATCGAGACGACCACCTCCGCGTCGAGTTTCAACGCGAGCTCGTAGCCGACCCGAAGGGCGAGCCCCCCTCCGCGACGTATGGGATGGCGGGCCACCAGCGCCCCCGCCTCCCGCGCCACCGTCGAGGTCTCGTCGTCGGAGGCGTCGTCGATGACCAGGGGCACGACCGAATGGCCGTCGATCTCCGCCGGGATCGAGTGCACCACCGCCCCGACGTTCTCAGCCTCATTGTAGGCGGGCATGACCACGACGATCCGATTGCCTGCCGCCAGGGACCTGGCCTGGCTCCAGTCGAAGGACTGGACGGCGAGGGCCTCGATGAGCTGGCGGATGCTCAGCGTCGCCTGGTCCGTGTACGAGACGTTCCGGAGCAGCAACGCGAAGATCACGATCACCGCGATCAGCAGCACGCCGATCAGCCGTTGCCCGCCTCCGCGTCGGAAGTTGAAGAGGTTGAAGACCGGGTCGAGCAGGTCGGGAAGGATGGCGAGAAGGACAACCGCGACCGAGACGACACCGGTGAGGATGAGGCTGAGCCGCGAGATGTTTCGAGAGCGGAACCGCCTAAGCGCTGCGAGGGTGAAGGCCAGGGCGGCGAGGCCGGCGACGATCCGAAGCGCGATCAGGCCACCCTCCGCTCCCTGCGCGATCACGCTGATCGTGGGGCTCCGGACCCCTACTCCGCGACGACGCGCGCCCGCTCACGGGGGCGCCAGGTTGTCTTCGGCATGATGGCAGTAGTGATGACCCGATCCTGATGGCGGCCGATGGCCGAGAACATGGATTCGACCAGCGTCTCGGAGAGGTAGTGGGGCTGCAGCCCAAGATCCAGGAGGGCGGTGTGCTTGGCGTTGTAGTAGTGCTCCTCCATCTCGACCCTGGGATTGTCGAGGTGCTCGATCCGGACGTCGAGGCCGAACTCCCTGCCGGCGCGCTGAACCAGGTCGGCCAGTTCGTTGACGGCGAACTGTTCCGTGAACTGGTTGAATACCCTCATCCCCCCCGGCTCGGCGGGATTCTTGGTGGCGAGCTCCACGCAGGCCAGCGTGTCCACGATGTTGAGGTATCCGCGGGTCTGACCCCCCGCGCCGTACACGGTCAGCGGGTGCCCGATGACGGCCTGCAGACAGAACCGGTTGAGCGCGGTGCCGAACACCTCGTCGTAGTCGAACCTCGTCGCCAGGCGCGGGTCGATCTTCGTCTCGTCGGTCTCGATGCCGTAGACGACGCCTTGGTTGAGATCCGTCGCGCGAAGGCCCCAGATCCGGCAGGCGAGCTGGATGTTCGTGGAGTCGTGGACCTTGGAGCAGTGGTAGAAGGACCCGGGCAGCTTCGGGAAGGGGAGGCGGTCGGTCCGGCCGTTGTGCCGGATGTCGATGTATCCCTCCTCGATGTCGATGTTGGGCGTCCCGTACTCGCCCATGGTCCCGAGCTTGACCAGGTGCGCATCGGGAGCGTGGTCGCGCATGGCCCACAGCACGTTCAACGTGTTGACGACGTTGTTGTACTGCGTGAAGACCGCATGCTCCCGGGTGATGAAGGAGTATGGCGCGGAAGGCTGTTCGCCGTAGTGGATGACGGCCTCCGGCGAGAAGTCGCGAACGAGCGGCTCGACGACGGACCAGTCGGTGAGGTCCCCTTCGGTTACGTCGATCCGGTACCCGGTCACCTCGCGCCACGTCTCCGCGCGCTCGGGCAGGCTTCCTCCGATGGGCGTGAGCGAGTCGGTGCCGGCGTCCTTGTGGGCGCGACGGCGGAAGTAGTTGTCGACGGCGTGCACATCGTGGCCCCGGGAGGAGAAGTACATTGCCGTGGGCCAGCCCAGGTAGCCGTCACCGCCGAGGACGAGGATTCTCATGGTCGCTCCTTCATATGGTGAGTTCGGGGAAACGGTCCGGCCGCGATCATCGACATGAACGCTGAGAAACCGCCCTATTGTACGGACACGCGCAGCCCCATCAAGGGTTGGGGCGCCGCCGCCCTCGCGGCGTTCGGTCTCGCCCTGTCCCTCTTCCTCTTCTATTTCGCGGTCTACCGGGTGCGGGGCTACGACCTCCCGATTGGATTCGACGCCCCCTGGTACGTGTGGCGTGCTCAGTTCGTGGCGGACGCGGGTCTCGGTCCCCTCGGGACGAACGTCCGCCCGGGGCACGCGCTGCTGTCCTCGCTGCTCGGCGCGGTGACCGGCCGGTCGCAGCTTCAGCTTGCGGTCCTGCTGCCGCTGCTGCTGGTCTCCGTCTTCGCGCTCGCCCTCGGAGGGTTCTGGCGGGAGGCGATCGACCGGTCTCCTTGGGGCTGGCTCGTCCCGGTGGCCGTGAGCGGGACGCTGCTCGGGACGACGAGGCTCGTCGGGGAGAACGTGGCCAACCTCCTCTTGCTAGCGCTGGCCGTAGCGGCCCTGGTCCCGCTCGCCCGGCGCGTGGGGGGCCGATCGGGATTCTGGGGATCGATAGCCCTCCTGATCGCCGCCGGCCTGGCCCACTGGCTGTTCCTTGCCGTCGTACTGGCGATCCTGCTCACGGCCGCGGCGTTCGGGCTCCCCGAATCCCAGCGGGCTAGGCGCGCGGGCGTCCAGGTCGCGCGAACCGAGAGCGGCGCGGTGGTCTCGGTGGTCGCGGTGGTGGCGGTGGGAATGGTGGGGGTGATCCTGGGGATCCTCCGCTCACCCTTTAGAACCTTCGAGATAGAGGAGGATCCCGGCCGCCTCCTGCCAAAGCTTCGCACGGACGTCCGCCGACTCGTGCCGCCGCTGGTGGCCCCCCCCGCGATCGCCGGAGCCGTCGACCTCCTCCGGACCTCGCGGACGGCATCCCGGTCCGCGGAGGAGCGGGGGCGGGTCCCGGGACGCGGGTTCGCGCTCCGTGTGCTCGCCGCGTGGACCCTGGTCGGCGCCGCGGGGATCGCCTTCGGCGCGATAAGCCTCGACCTTCCGCCTCATCGCTTCCTGGCGCTGGTGGTCGCGGTCCCCGGTGCCGCGTGCATCGCCGCCGGGATCGCCCTGGCGGCTCGGGGGCTGGCGAGGGGGGCGAGGGGGGGAGTGGCCACCGCCGCGGTCGCCGCCTTCTGCTTCGCCGGCGTCTCCGCAGTGGCCGCTCCCGGCGCGCTGTCATGGTATCGGGAGGGACCGGGCCTCTGGATCGACGAATCGGCACTTCGAGAAGCCTCAGCGGCATCCGCCTACGTCGAGTCGCTCCCGGACGGACAGCCGGTCATCTTCGTCGTCGGCCCGTTCGGCCTCGCCGGCACCCTCTCGGTGCCACTGGAGGAGCGAATCATCAGGGTCGGCCTCGCGGCCGAACGTCAGGAGGACCTGCACGTCTTCGTCGGCGAGCCCGAGGACGCGCTGGCGGGCCGCCGATCCGTGGTCCAGGGCGAGGCGACGAACCGGGCCGTGTTGCGCTACTGGGTGGACGTTCGCGAGGTCCTCCCCTTGCGGCCCCCGATCCTGGTCCTCAGGGCGCTCGCCGGACCACAGTTCGCCGACGCAGTGGGTGAGTTGGGCGCCCCCGAGCTCGCCCCCGGAGTGGCGCTCCTGCGGGGCGCCCCCATCACCGGAGCAGGGACTGCCGCTCCGCTCAGAGTGAAGGGTGGGCCGGCGCCCGACGCCGTGCCGACCGTCGAGGAGGGCCTGGCGTGGGCCGCGGCGATACTGGTCCTGCTGAGCCTCGCCGGTCTCGGGTGGACCCGAGTCTTCCTCGGGCCGGAGGTCCCTGCGGCCGTCTTCGTGTGCACGGTCCCGGCCGTCGGGACGGCGGTCCTCATCCTCGGAGCCCTGCTCGCCACGATGGTGGGCGTCCGGCTGGGCGGGCCCGGAGGGATCACCACATACGTGGTGATCACCGGAGGGGGGCTGGCGCTGTCGCTCTTTGGTCCCTCGGCACGCCTGCACCGAGCAGAGGTCGGTCTGGCGCCTGGAGTCCGAGTGCCCGGCCCTAGCGAACGATGACCTTCACTCTCTGTACTGCATTGTTGCTGTAGCCCTTGAGGTTCCAGGGCGCGTCGACCGACTGCGTCCGGCCGCTGGCGTCCGTCGCGCGGGAGCAGACCTCGTACTCGCCGGGGTGGGCCGCCCACTCGAAGGTCCACGGGACCCAGGCGTGGCGAGCGGGAGGGTCACCCACCCTGGCGTCACGCCAGCTGTCGCCACCGTCGAGACTGACCTCGACCCGTTCGACCGGGCCCCACCCGGACCACGCCCTTCCCTCCAGAAGCCACGTCGAGGAGGCCATGTAGCGCACCCGCGTGAAGAAGTCGGGGATACCCGGCGGTACCAGGAGTGATCGAGGAAGCATGCGGGTGACGGCCTTGCCCTCGTCCTCCTCGTCCGTTCGCCAGCGGTACGCCTCGGCCTGCTGATACCCGAGAAAGGGCCGGTCGAGCACCGTGATGCTGCGAAGCCACTTCACGTGGGTCATGCCGTACCAGCCGGGAACGATGACGCGGAGCGGGGCGCCGTGCTGGGGCAGGAGCGGCTGGCCGTTCATCCCGTAAGCGAGGATGACATCGTCGCGCATCGCCTCATCGAGGGCGAGGCTGCGCTCGTAGTCCTGCTCGATGCCACCGTCGATCCCCCGGTCGATCCCGGTGAAGAGGATCTCCGTGGCCCCCTGGTTCAGGCCCGCCTCCTCCAGGATCGGCCGAAGTGGCGTCCCCGTCCATTCCGCCGTCCCGACGGCCTCCAGGAGCCAAGGCTGGCTGACCGGCCGCGGCGACAGTAGCGCCCGCCCGTTCCCGGCGCACTCCATGGTCACCGGAATCGTCACCGTGGCTCGCGTCCGTAGATCCTCGAGGCTCACGGTGAGTGGCCGGCGGACCAAACCGCCGATCGAGAGCCGCCACGTGGCCGAGTCCACGTCCGGGACGTCGAAGTGGATGAGGAGGTAGTGAAGCCCGAGCGGCGTTATCTCGTGACGGAGGGCCTCGAGCGGCATCCCGTGGTTGCGGGCGGCCAGCTGAAGCTCCTCTCTGCTGATGCCCTGTTCGTCGACATCTTCGGCCGCCACGAGGCCTACCCTAGCGCTCGGGCCTCCTCAGAGTCGGTCGGTGCACCTCGCCGCTCGATTCCCGCAAATGATT
>JACDCJ010000146.1 GCA_013817655.1 Actinosomnolentus pattersoniae (SeqCode) | reverse complement strand
CCAGCGGTTCGAGATCGACCGGTTCGGGCGGGAGAACCAGCGCCTGGCGGATCTCCAGGTACGCCAGCAGATGATCGGCCGTTCCTTCTTCGCGGTCGTCCAGATCTTCTTCTCGATCACGCCGGCACTCGTCTATCTGGTGGCGGGGTTCGTCAACGACTCGGCCTCCTCACCCGATATCTCGGCCGGCGCCATCGTCGCCTTCACGACGTTGCAGAGCCGGCTGTTCTTCCCGATCGGGCAGATGCTGCAGATCTCTGTGGAGGTGCAGTCCTCGATGGCTCTGTTCGAGCGGATCCACGAGTACCTCGACATGCCACACGACATCGTCGACGCCCCGGACGCACAGGAGCTTCGGCCGGAGTCGGTTCGGGGTCACGTGCGATTTCGGAACGTGTTCTTTCGTTACGACGTTCCGCAGGAGGATCTCGGCCCAGACGACGATCTCCGGGGGGCTGCCGATGAGCCGGCGCCCCCCCTCGCGACCGTTTCGGGCGATGGGCGCCCCCGCGACTGGACTCTTGCCAACGTCGACCTGGAGATCGAGCCGGGCCAGCTCGCCGCGCTCGTGGGGCCGAGCGGAGCGGGCAAGACGACGATGACCTACCTCGTCCCCAGGATGTACGACGTGAACGACGGAGCCGTGGAGATCGATGGCACCGACGTGCGGAAGGTCGCCCTCGAGTCGCTCGCCGAGAGCATCGGAATGGTCACCCAGGAGACCTACCTGTTCCACACCACGGTCCGCCAGAACCTGCAGTACGGGCGGCCCGGTGCCTCGCAGGAAGAGATGGAGGCCGCCGCTCGCGCCGCGTTCATCCATGACCGCATCGTGGAGCTTTCCGATGGCTACGACACCGTCGTCGGCGAGCGCGGCTACCGTCTGTCGGGCGGAGAGAAGCAGCGGCTCGCCATCGCGCGCGTGATCCTGAAGGATCCGCGGATCCTCATCCTCGACGAGGCGACATCGTCCCTCGACACCACCAGCGAGCGCCTGGTACAGGAGGCGCTCCGGCCTCTGATGCGGGGGCGAACCACCCTGGCTATCGCTCATCGGCTGTCGACGATCCTCGCCGCCGACGTGATCTTCGTGCTCGACCGTGGACGGGTGGTCGAACGCGGGACCCACGCGGAGCTGCTCGAGCGCGACGGACTGTATGCGCGCCTCTACCAGCAGCAGTTCCGCGGCGGGATGGTCGAGGCGGAATGCGAGGACGGCGTAGTTCTTGCGACCGGAGAGGTCCTGCGAGCGCCCGCTTAGAGCGCGAGCCTGTAGGCGACCAGACGCAAGTCCCCGTCGAGATCGCGCGCCGGGTCTCGTTCGAAGCCGAGCGAGCGGTAGAGCGCGGCGGCCACCTCCATCCGCTCGGTGGTCCGAAGGACCATCACTCGCTTGCCGGCCGCGCGGGCCCGCTCGAGGCATGCTTCGACGAGGGCTCGCCCGACGCCTCTCCCGCGAGCGGCGGGCGCGACGCCGAGCATCCGAAGGCTGGCCGTGTCCGGCGGAAGTTCGGCGTCATCATCCCCCAGCGTCTGCTCCATCTCGAGGGTTGCCGTGCCGAGGATCCGGCCCTCCTCCACGGCGGCGATCACGAGCATCCGTTCGGCCCGCGCGCCGACGTCGGCGATCGTCTGCAGGTACTCCGCCCACTCGGCGTCGCCGGGAGGCGCAAACTCCGCGTACGCACCTGCGGTCGCCCGCCCCGCGGCCTCGTACTGAGAAGGGTCGACGGCCCGAATCTCCATTCCGCCAGGTTACTGCGGAGGCGTTCGTAAGGGGGATTGACGAAATCGACGAGTCGACGATAGCCTGCTCCGAGGGTTGATGGCATGGCGACGCAACCCGGGATTTCGAGACTCCTCCTGGAAGCCTTGCGGGCGTTGGACGCGGAGATCGTCTCCGCGCTTCAGGACCGGGCAGCCGGCGGACTGACGCCCGGGCAGGCCTACGCGATGCTGCACATCGACCGGGCCGGAACGCGGCTGACCGAGCTGGCCGGGAGGGCCCAGGTCTCGAAGCAGGCGATGATGCAGGTCGTCGACGATCTGGCGGAGCTGGGACTCGTCCGGCGGGCGCCCGATCCCGCGGACGCCCGCGCGAAGGTCGTGAAGCTGACGGCACGTGGGTTGCGGGAGCGAGCTCAGGCGCGAAGGGCACTCGCCAGCGTCGAGGCGGCCAGCAAGCGCTTCCTGGGCGACCGGCGGTACGAGGCGCTTCGGGGCATGCTCACCGACCTGGCCTCGGCCGAGTAGCGCGGCGACATGAAACGGCCGGCTCGAGGCACATCCTTCCTTCCCGGACTGGAGCGTCTCGTGCGCGAGCGCGTGGAGGCGCTGGACCGCCACCGCGTGGTCGAACGGATCTGGCAGAAGGACGTGACGGTCTGGCGAGCGGACCCCACCGAGATCGCCGACCGGCTCGGCTGGCTCTCCGTGCACCACGCAATGCGCGAACAGGTCGCGATCCTTCGGGACTTCGCGGGACGGTGCGTGCAGGACGGGCTCGTCGCCGCCGTCCTGGCCGGCATGGGAGGCTCGAGCCTCGCCCCCGATGTCCTTCGCGGTGCCCTGGGCGTCCATCCGGGCGGCCTGGAGCTCGCCGTCCTCGACACCACTCACCCCGATCAGATCCTGGCCCTGGAGCGGACCCTGGATCTCGATCGAACCCTGTTCATCGTGGCTTCGAAGTCGGGAACAACGGTCGAGACGCTCGCCCATCTAGCGTACTTCTGGTCGAAGGTGCCGGACGGCTCTCGCTTCGTCGCCATCACGGACCCCGGCACGCCGCTCGAATCCCTGGCAGCCGATCGAGGATTCCGCCAGACCTTCCGGAATCCGGCGGACATCGGGGGCCGGTACTCGGCGATGTCCTACGTGGGCCTCGTGCCGGCGGCCCTCCTCGGGGCGGACCTCGACGGACTCCTCGACCACGCTGCCGCGATGGCCGGGGCGTGCGCCGCGCCTGTTCGCTCCATCGAGAATCCCGGTGCATGGCTCGGCGCGGTCGTTGGCGAAGCCGCCCGGGCCGGGAGGGACAAGCTCACATTCGTTCTCGATGACCCACTGGTTTCCTTCGGCCCCTGGGTCGAGCAGCTCCTCGCGGAGTCCACCGGGAAGGACGGTCGCGGCATCGTCCCCGTCGATGGCGAGGACGTGGGCCCCCCCGACGTCTACGGCGACGACCGTTTCTTCGTGGGGATCGGCGGGGATCCTGCGCGGAGATCGCTGGAGCCCCTCGAGCACGGCGGTCACCCTGCGGTGATGCTCCCAGTCGACGGGCCACCTGAACTGGGCGGCGAGTTCTTCCGGTGGGAGTTCGCGACGGCGGTGGCGGGTGCCGTGCTCGGTATACACCCGTTCGATCAGCCGAACGTACAGGAGGCCAAGGACGCCACGAAAAGGCTCTTGGAGCGCGGCGTCGAGGAGCCGCCTTACGGCGACTTCCGGGCCCTGCTCAAGACCGTGCGACCCGGGGACTACCTGGCGATCCAGGCGTATCTGCCCCGAAGCGCTGCCAACGAAGCGATGCTCCAGGGCATCCGCAGCCGCCTGCGTGATCGCCTGAGGGTCGCCACCACCGTGGGGTTCGGGCCGAGGTTCCTGCACTCGACCGGGCAGCTCCACAAGGGCGGTCCGGGCACCGGGGTCTTCGTTCAGGTCGTGGAGCCGCCGGCGAAGGACGTCGCCGTTCCCGGTGAGCGCTACTCCTTCGGCGATCTGATCGCCGCTCAGGCAGCCGGGGACCTCGCGGCGCTGCGCTCGCGGGGTCGGCGTGTCTCGCGCGTACGGCCTGCCGATCTGGAAGCGATCTGACGGCGAGGTCCGGTCAGGCGATCCCCACGTCCACGAGCTTCCCGACCAGGAAGGTGACGGCGGCGGCGACGCCACCCACTAGCAGCATCCGCGTGCCCGACCAGAACAGACGGCGGCCGGTGAACCGGGACATCGTCGCTCCGACCGCGAAGAGGGCGGTCCCGCTCGCGAGAACGCTCGCAACGACGGCGGTGACCCCCGACGTGATCGCGAAGGGGGCCAGGGGAACGGCGGCTCCCAGGGAGAACGTCAGGAAGGAGGAAAGGGCGGCGCCCCACGGGGACCCCAGCTCGGCCGGGTCAAGGCCCAGCTCCTCTCGTGCGTGGGTCTCGAGTGCCACCTGCGGATCCCGCATCACGACCTCGGCGACCTCGCGTGCGAGGTGGGGCGGATACCCGCGTTCCTCGTAGATCCTCTCGAGCTCAGCGCGTTCCTCCTCGGGCTCTGTGGCGAGCTCGTGCGCTTCCAGATGAAGCAGGCGCTCGAAGAGCTCGCGTTGCCCTCGCATGGAGATGTACTCGCCCGCGCCCATGGAGAAGGCGCCTGCCAGAAGGCCCGCCACGCCGGCCAGGATGATGATCCGGTTCTGGCCGATGGCTCCCGCGATTCCCATGATCAACGAGAGGTTCGACACCAGGCCGTCATTCACCCCGAAGATCGCCGCCCGAAGCGCACCGCTCTTCGCTCCCGGTGGCCGGACCCGGTCGGCGTCGAGCGTCGGTCCCGGATGGGGACGCAGGCCCTCCAACCTCATCGGGAAGTGCCTCCCTGCTCCCGCAGGAACCTTTCGAGCTCGGCCGCGATCGCGTCTCCCGAGGGGACGGGTTCCTCCGAGAGGAGCCCGGGGGCGGGCCCCTGATCGGCCGCCGCCTCGAGGCGAGAGACGTACTCCGTGAGTTCCTCGCTCTGGGCGACGAGCCTGCGCACCCCTTCCTCCCACGTCGCGGCCGCCCGGGCGAGGGCGTCCGTTTCCACGGGGAGCTCGAGTAGCGCGGCCGCCCGGTCGACCAGGGCCAGCGCCGCCTTCGGGTTGCCGCCCGAGGGCAGGTAGTGGGGGACGGCCGCCCACAGGCTCACCGAGGGTAGCCCCGCACGGTTCGAGAGGTCGTGGACCACTCCCGTGATTCCGGTGGGGCCCTCGTACTGTGAGCGGGCTAGGCCGAGTCGAGAGGCGGTTTCCGTGTCCTGTGCAGACCCGACCACCGGGACCGGCCGTGAGTGCGGGACGTCAGTCAGGAAGGCACCCAGGGTGACCAGGAGCTGGGCATCCATGTCCTTCGCGATGCCGACCACGGCCGAGCCGAACGTCCGCCAGCGCACGTTCGGCTCG
>JACDCJ010000145.1 GCA_013817655.1 Actinosomnolentus pattersoniae (SeqCode) | reverse complement strand
ACGGTCCTGGGCTGGATCCTCGCGAGGCGGGACGACACGTTCGTCGACGACTGGATCAGGACGAACTACGCGGGATACGAGCGACAGGCCGACTGGCCCCAGCTTCGGGAGCTGATGAGCCACGTCGAAGCCCTCCCGCCCGGGCGCGTGATGTGGGAGCCGAACCTGAAGATGGAGTCCTATGGGACGGAGCTCGCCCCGATGCTCATGCCGTACTGGGCCGGCCACCCATCGATGGAGGGCCTGTACTACGAATCGGGCTTCACAACGCCGTTCCACTTCCTCACCGTGGCCGAGATCGCCGAGCGTCCGTCGAACCCGATCGGAACGCTTCCGTACCGGCAGTTCGAGCTCGACCGGGGCATCGAGCACATGGAGCTTCTCGACGTGTCGTGGTTCGTCACGTACACCGACCTGGCCCAGAAGGCGGCGCTGCAGTCACCCAGACTGCATCTCGTCGACCGGTTCGGTCGCTATGCGATCTTCGGGGTCGAAACGCCCGGCCAGGTGGTCATCCCCAAGTACGAGCCGGTCGTACTTACCGGGAAACCCTGGATCGAGGCGACCGTCGAGTGGTTCTCGAATCCGCACGACCTCGACGTTCCCCTGGTGGCCGACGGGCCCGCCACCTGGGCTCGGACCAGCGATCCGACGAATCTGCCACGCAAGTCACTTGCGGCCGGCGGCCGGTCCGTGCCAGCAGATGTCTTCGACGACCAGATCTCGTTCCGCACGGACGCCATTGGCGAGCCCCACTGGATCAAGACGTCGTACTTCCCCAATTGGAAGACCGAAGGGGCCCTGGGGCCGTTCCGCGCTTCTCCCACCCTGATGGTTGTCATTCCCACCCAGAGCGAGGTGCGGCTGCGGTTCGAACGAACGTGGGCCGAGTGGCTGGGTCTGGCCCTCACGTTCAGTGCACTGAGCCTTCTGGTAATGCCCAGGGCCCGGCGAGAGCTGATGACAGCAGGGTGGGACGTGGTCGTACCCGTCCCCGGTGGCGTTCCCGCCGAGCGGGGCTGGCTCGCCCGCGTTTCGCTGTTCGGAGTGGTAAGCGTGGCCACGACGGCTCTCGACTTCGCGCTGTTCAACGTCCTGGTATCGGGGGGCTCCACGGGCCCAGTCCTGGCCAACGTCGTCTCATACTCGGCGGGAGTGCTTGCGAGCTACACGCTCAACAAGCGCTACACCTTCGCCGGCGGAGGGCGAGACCGGGTGAGCCAGGAGCTCGGGATGTTCCTGCTCTTCAACCTGCTGGCTCTGGGCTTCAACACGGCGGCCGTGTCTGGCGTTGCCCTCGTCCTGGGCGAACAGCCCGTTCTGCTCAATGCGGCCAAACTGGCCGCAGGGGCGGCCACCTGGATGTTCAAGTACGTGGCGTTCAAGCGTTGGGTCTATCCGGAGCCACAAGGGGACCAGAACTAAACCAGTGGTTGGTTAAGGCTTGGTGAAGCACCCATCTCGTGGTCCCAGCCGCCCGTATCTTCGATGGGCACCAAACGACCGAACGGCGAAAGACGGCAGCACACGAAGTCCATAGGAAGGGGGTGAATTCATGAAGCAGAGAATCGCGATTCGGATCCACCGGGTGGCGCTGGTCCTGTCGGCGCTCGTGATCGGCATATTCGTCACGGGGGCGCTGGCGTTCGCTACTGCGGAGCGCGCTCCGGTCGAGTCCCTGTCTGGCGGCAGCACAACCTCCGGCGGCTCGTCGAGCTCCACCACGTCCGGCACGTCGAGCTCCAGGACGTCAAGGACGAGCACGTCCGGCACGTCGAGCTCCACCACGTCCGGCACGTCGAGCTCCAGGACGTCAAGGACGAGCACGTCCGGCACGTCGAGCTCCACCACGTCCGGCACGTCGAGTTCCAGGACGTCAAGGACGAGCACCAGCTCGAGCTCTTCCACGATCGTCAGGTAAGACGGCTTCCCCCAACCGAACACGAGCCCGGCCCCCGCAGGCCGAAGAGGAAAGGACATGAAGGTGGACCGCGAAGTCACGCAAGTGAACCTGCACGGCGAGACGAGCGGGCGCCCCATGGCGTCGATCTCGGTGCTGATTCCCGCCTACAACGAGGCGGAGATCCTCGAGGGCACCGTCACCACCGTAATAGACGGACTGCGGGGGCTCGGGTTCGATCGGTACGAGGTCATCGTTTGCGAGAACGGAAGCACCGACGGCACGCTGCCGCTGGCCCTCCGTCTCGCTCGCGAGATCCCCGGCGTGATGGTGGTATCGCTGTCTGAGCCCGACTACGGCGCTGCCATGCGGGCCGGCTTCTTGGCCGCACGGAACGACGTCATCGTGAATTTCGACGCTGACTACTACGACATGGACTTCGTGGGCAGAGCCCTACGGGAGGACGCCGACATCGTCGTCGCTGCCAAGAGCCTGGCCGACTCCGAAGACACCCGGGCGTTCCTGCGCCGCGGCGCATCGCGGACCTTCGGGTGGTTCGTCCGCAACATGCTCAAGCTCAGGGTCACCGAGACGCACGGGATGAAGCTCTTCCACCGCTCCGCCACCCAGCACCTGGCCATGGCCGTTTGCTCGACCAAGGACCTGTTCGACACCGAGCTCATGGCGCGCGCCGAATGGAGCGGCCTCGCCATCGGCGAGCTGCCCATCCGAACCGTCGAGATGCGACACTCCCGCTCGGGGATCCTCCGGCGGGTCCCCCGGACCATCTACGGGCTCTTCCGCATCCGGTTGCTGTCCCGCGAGGCGTACAGGACCCGTGTGCGGCCGGCGCTTGAGCCCGTCCTCCAGCAGGCAGCGTAGGCCCCGAAGCCCGGCGCCCGCCCCTTACACGGGGCGCGCCCACACCTCCTCCCCGCTATCCTCTGATCCCTCCGTGGTGGACGGCGGGGGTGCCGCGCCGGCGGACCTCCAGACCCTTCGAGGATGTGCCTGGCGATGAGAATGCCCCGAACGATCGCACTGATCGTGGCGGCGTTCCTGGCGGGTTCCTTGCTCTCGGGGCAGGAGGATCGTGCCCCTCTGGAACCCAGGCTCCAGGCCGGCGGACGCTCGAACGTGATCACGGATGAGAACGCCCGGCGCGGGACGACGTCGTGGCAGCTGGAAGACCCGGCGCTCGAGCACGAGATCGAGGGCTACGCCTCGTCCACCAGCGTGCCGGTGGGCGGTTCGATCAGCCTGTACGTGAACAGCAAGGACCCCTACACGATGACCGTGTACCGGATGGGCTGGTACCAGGGCCGGGGCGCCCGAATGATGGCCGGACCCATCCGCCGCGGCCCCTCCGTTCAGCCCGACTGCATCAGGGAGGACGACGAGCCCGGAGCGCCGCAGCCGTACACCGGACTGATCGAGTGCAATTGGCGGAACGGACATTCGCTGCGTGTCGGCGACGACTGGGTGAGCGGCGTCTACCTGACGAAGCTCCACAACGAGTCGAACGGGAACGAGAGCTACATCATCTTTACCGTTCGGGACACCAGGGCAGCGGAGTTCATCTTCCAGCAGGCCGTCACGACCTACAACGCGTACAACAACTGGCCCGCCGACTACGGGACGGACCCCCCCAAGCGGGGCTACTCTTCTTACGACTACAACAGCGCCAGGGGGGGGCCTGGCACCTACGCGCGCAAGGTCTCTTTCGACCGTCCATACGGACCCCGAACCGGCGACAGGAGTGGCAATTGCGGCAACGACGAGAAGCTGTACACGTCGGCGCAATGGGGCATGGGGGCAGGAGACTTCCTCACCCACGACTACGACCCGCGCTCGTTCCAGATCCTGGACTGCTCCTCGGCGGCGGGGTGGGAGTACAACATGATCCGGTGGCTGGAGCGCATGGGCTACGACGTCACTTACGTCACCGACATGGACACCCACGATGATCCGACGCAGCTCCTTCGAGCGAAGGCCTTCCTATCGGTCGGCCATGACGAGTACTGGTCGACCGAGATGCGCACGAACGTCGAGACGGCGCGAGACAACGGCGTGCATCTGGGCTTCTTCGGAGCGAACTACTCCTACTGGGTCGTCCGGTTCGAACCGAGTGCCTCCGGCCAGGAGAACCGGGTCATGGTCGCCTACAAGGAGTATCCGGCCAACGAGCCGAAGAACCTAGAGGATCCGATGTTCAATACGCCGGTGTGGGGGCTTACCTTCCAGGATCACCGGTGGTCGGAGGAGGACCTCGCGGGCGCCCTGTGGGGCGGAAACTATGAGGTCTACGGACCTGATTACTTCGGTGGCGAGCAGGCCAATGCCGACCTCGTAATCGAGAACCCGGACCACTGGATATTCCGGGGTACGGGGCTCGCCGAGGGCGATCGATTGACGAAGATCATCGGGTACGAGTACAACACGAACGTCTACTGCCACCCCGACGGGGTGGACATCGTGAACCGGACGGATCTCGGGTACCTGGAGGAGGGTCGACGGCACCACATCACCGTGTACACGGCCGAAAGCGGCGCCATCGTGTTCAACGCGGGCACGATCCAGTGGAGCTGGGGCCTCGATGACTACTTCACCGGCCTCTCGACCTTCGAGGGGACGAACGGCCCCAAGATCCGGGAGAGCCGTTTCGATCCGGCCGTGAGCAGGATCACGACGAACGTTCTCGACCGGTTCCTGAGCGGAGAGCCCATCCCTCCGCCCGCCGAGGAGTGCACCACCCCGACGTAGCGGTGCGGTTTCCTCGCGCCTGCCTGCGGGGCGGTCGCGGCATGACAGGCTTCGCCTGCCTTGAGGTTAGGGCTCCGGTGAGAGGGGGCCTTGAGCGTCAAAGGAGGTCGGGCGGGGGGAGGGCGAGGCCGGCCAGAAGGGCCTGAAGGGCGGCGTCCTCGGCCTGCTCCAGCGTGGTGATCGACATCGTCCTCAACGGCGCCGGGCTACAGCTTGGGCCGCGTCGTTGGGGATCGTTGTGGCGGCGGTGGGGCTTCAGCCCCCGGCGATCATGGTCGTCTCGTTCATCCCCATGCTCTTCATCGCCGCGTCGTACTACTACATGAACCGGGCCGATCCCGACTGCGGAACCCCATTCTCGTGGGTGACTCGGGCCATGGGGCCCTTCGCCGGCTGGATGGGTGGCTGGGGGATCATCGTCGCCGACATCATCGTGGTGGCGAACCTGGCGCAGATCGCGGGCAAGTACACCTTCCTGCTGTTCGGG
>JACDCJ010000144.1 GCA_013817655.1 Actinosomnolentus pattersoniae (SeqCode) | reverse complement strand
TACGCCCCCGGCTATCCGGACTACCTCCTCAAGCGCATGTCGAAGAGCTACTCGGTCGACCTGCTGCTCGCGGCGGGGCTCGCCGCCCGGGACGGCGCCGGAAACCTGCGGGACCGGTTTCGCGGGCGCGTGATGTTCCCCGTCCACGACCTTGCGGGAAACGCCGTGGGGTTCGGAGGCCGGCTGCTCGAGGGGCCGCAGGCCCCCACCAACGTGGCCAAGTACGTCAACTCTCCGGACGGCGAGGTGTACCACAAGGGCACGCTGCTCTATAACCTCAACCGCGCAAAGGCCGACATCACGCGGTCCGGCAGGGCGTGGCTCGTGGAGGGCTATACCGACGTCATGGCACTCCATCAGGCCGGCGTGCCCGAGGCGGTGGCCACGTGCGGGACGGCGCTCGGCGAGGACCATGTTCGGCTGCTCTCCCGGTTCACCCAGAAGCTCGTGCTTGCGTTCGACTCCGACGAGGCCGGGGCCCGCGCCGCCGAGCGCGCATACCAGTTCCACGAGCGCTACCCCGTGGAGGTGTCGGTGCTCGTCCTTCCCGACGGCCAGGACCCCGCCGACTTCGCGCTGTCTCACGGAGAGGGAGCGGCTGAGGCGCTCCTCGAACTGGAGGGCCGGGCGACCCCTCTCGTCGTCTACATGATCGAACGGGCAATACGGGGCCGGGACCTCACCGACGTGGAGGAGCAGTCGCGAGCGGCCCGGGCCGGTGTGTCGATCATCTCTGCCCTGGACGATCCCGTCCGGCGAGAGCGATACGCGCGGGTCCTGGCAGACAAGGTGGGGGTGAACGTCGCGGCGGTGCTCCTCGAGCTCGAAAGAGCCGCCGCGTCCCACGACGGCTCGAGGGCATCCCCAGCGGCCCCCATCCGCATGCCCCCGGGGCAGCGCGTGGAGCGCGAGGTGCTGAAGCTGCTCGTGCAGGCACCGGAGGCGTGCGCCGGTCTCACCGGACGGCTCGATCCCGAACAGTTCTCCCGAGCGGAGCACCGGAAGGCGTTCGAGCTGATTCGTGAGGACGGCTCCCCGGCAACCGGCGCCGGCTCGCTGGTTGCGATGGCCCAGGATCGCAGCGATCAGCTCGGCCGGCTCTTCGCCGCGCTCGCCGTAGAGCCTCTCGAAACGCTAGGCGAGGCCACGCCCGACTACGTCCAGAGGACGTTCCTGCGATTCGAGGAATTCGCGGTCAAGAGGCAGGTCGACGAGGTGCGAAAGAGACTCGAGAAGATGAATCCGCTCCGCAGCACCCTGCAGTACGACGATCTGTACGAGGAGTTCGTGAAGCTCGAGGGCGCGCGCCGGCGAATCCGGGCCGCGCAGGACGCCATCCAGCCGGGGGCCTGAAGCAAGGCACCGCGGGGCTCGTATGGGACACTTGTTGGATCCACGTTCGCGGCAATTCGAGGACTATGGAACGCAGACCTTGAGGCCCATGACGCAGACGGACCGGCTTGCTGAGCCGGCCAACGGGTCCACTCCCGACGCGCCAAGTGGCGTCAGCATGGACGAAGCCAAGGAGGCCATCACCGCGCGCGGGCGCGAGCGGGGGTTCGTGACCTCCGAAGATCTCTTGGAGGGCCTCTCCATGGAGGACCTCACCCCGGAACAGGTCGAGGACTTCCTGAGCCAGGTGGAGGAGCACCTTCGCCAGGAAGGCATCGAGATCATCGAGGTTCCGGGCGACGAGTTCGACGGCGACGGCGACGCGGCGACCATTCGTCTTCCCCGTGAAGAGGAGTTGCTGAAGGCCCCGACGAACGACCCCGTTCGGATGTATCTGAAGGAGATCGGAAAGGTCCCGCTCCTCACCGCCGCGCAGGAGGTCGACCTCGCCATGCGAATGGAGGGCGGCGAGTTCGCGACGGAGCTGCAGACCACCATCGTCTCCAACGGCAAGGGCGACCAGAAGCACTTCCGTCGCGTCGTGGATTCGGTCGTGAGAATCCGCGAGCACCAGCTCGATCCCGAGAAGAAGCTCCGCAACGAGGGCATCGGTCGAGACCGTGTCAGCCGGACCTACCGGCCGAAGACACAGCTCGAGACGTGCGATTTCCTGCGTCGGGTCGAACGCGACGGGCAACTCGCGAAGAAGCGACTCATCGAAGCGAACCTGAGGCTGGTCGTGTCCATCGCGAAGCGATACGTCGGCCGGGGGATGCTGTTCCTGGATCTGATCCAGGAGGGCAACCTGGGACTCATCCGGGCCGTCGAGAAGTTCGACTACTCGAAGGGCTACAAGTTCTCGACGTACGCCACCTGGTGGATCCGCCAGGCCATCACGCGGGCCATCGCCGATCAGGCGCGCACCATCCGGATCCCCGTCCACATGGTCGAGACCATCAACAAGCTCGCTCGCGTCCAGCGTCAGTTGCTGCAGGACCTCGGGCGTGAGCCGCTGCCCGAGGAGATCGGTCGGCAGATGGGCGTCCCCGCCGAGAAGGTGCGCGAGATCCTGAAGGTCTCCCAGGAGCCGGTGTCGCTGGAGACGCCGATCGGCGAGGAGGAGGACTCACACCTAGGGGACTTCATCGAGGACTCCGAAGCCGTGGTGCCCATCGACGCCGCGAGCTTCATCCTCCTGCAAGAGCAGCTCGAATCGGTGTTGCACACGCTGTCCGAGCGCGAGAAGAAGGTCATCCAGCTTCGCTTCGGGCTTGTGGACGGGCATCCACGGACGCTCGAAGAGGTCGGCAGGGAGTTCGGCGTAACGCGCGAGCGGATCCGGCAGATCGAGTCCAAGACTCTGTCGAAGCTACGCCATCCATCGCGATCTCAGAAGCTCCGCGATTACCTCGAGTAGCGTCGCGGAAGAGGTCCCCCCGGTGGCTCATCGCCGGAGTCTTCTTTGGTCGCTCAGCCAGAACCTCGCCCGTCCCCCTGCACCAGGTTGGGGCTGTCGTCCTTGTGGAGGCGTTCCTTCACGACCGTGCCAGCCTTCTCGACGCCTCGCTGGACGGCCGAGGCGCTCCAAGTCGCGCTTTCCTCCATCACCTCCTTCGTCCGCGACGCGGCCTGGCGCACGGTGGGGGAGCGTCGCACCCGCCCCCAGAGATGCCGGATGTCCTCGTACCTCTGACGGCCGGCCCGGGCGCCCAGCACGTAGCCCGCTCCGAGCCCTACGGCCATCCCGGTCTTGAAGCCCATGATCCGCTCCTTCCTGTGGGGTCTCGACCTAGAGCCTGACCCGCGTGGTGCGATGCCGTCAACCGGGAGGTTCGCGCCGTCCTACGTGAGGAGACCGCCCGCCCCGCCGGGCAAGGCCCCGAAGGGCCCACTGATAGACTTCGTTTCCCGAACGCCACACGATCCGGGGTAGCTCAATCGGCAGAGCAGGGGCCTGTTAAGCCCAAGGTTGTGGGTTCGAGTCCCACCCCCGGAGCCCCGCTGTCACCCTGGACTCAGGGCACGTCAGCCCGCCTCCCGACTTGACCTTTCGATTCATATGTGACAGTTGTAGGGGTCCCCAATCCTCCAAACGCCACGTGGTCAGTGCATGCCGCGGGCAGAAAGGGGAGCCGAATGAGACCCCCCCACACAACTGCGTCCACATCGTTTCGGCCCGCGCGGATGTGCGGCATCTCGCTTTCGCTGGTGCTGTGCTCCGTCATGCTCGGGCTTCTGGGCATGGGCCCGGCAGCCGCCGGGCAGGCGGGTATGACCGGAGCGGTCGAGGGGGAGGTCGTCTCCTACGAGACCGGCAGGCCCGTTCCCGGGGCGACGATCTCCCTGCCCGATGAGGGCCTTACGACCACCTCCCGTCGCGACGGCTACTTCTCCTTCTCCGAGGTCTTGCGCGCCGCGAAGCCATACCGCGAGATCACCGCGGTGGTCACGGCCCCCGGTTTCGGCCGCTGGAAGATCTCCGGCGCCCCTCTATATCCGAACGACACGCTTCGGCTCCACGCCGAGATGCGGACGATGGCGTTCGACCACCAGGTCGCGCCCCCGACGGCGCGATCCGATCAGCAGGCGCAGGCTTCACCGGATGAGGTCACGCACAACACTTGCACGGGGTGGGACTACCAGCTCGTCCCCCCGCCGACCATCAAGGTGTTCATAAGCGACGACGGCGTGTCGCGCGAGTACGACTTCGTGTTCTACGTGACTCACGTGCTTCCGAACGAGTGGATCACTTCATGGGACGCGGACTCGCTCGGGGCGGGCGCCATCGCCGTTCGCACGTATGCGGCGTACAAGACGATGTCGAACCACGCCTACAGCGGCGGGCCGGGGTGCGCCGACGTGATCGACACCAGCGCCGACCAGATCTTCGACCCGAACTATTCGACGGCGGCCACGGATCAGGCGGTCTACGCGACCTGGGGGAGCATCCTCTACAAGGCCGGGGGACTGTTCCTGAGCCAGTACTACGCCGGGTCGCCGGGCCAGGCGTGCGCGCCCGTGCAGGGCGAGTTCGAGGGACGGATGGCGCAGTGGGGGACGCAGACGTGCGCGCTCCAGGGGAAGCTCTGGCCGACGATCGTGACGACGTTCTACGTGAACAGCTACTGGAACTATCTGAAGAACCTGATCCTGAATCCCAGCGCATCGTCTGCGGGCATGTACCCCTGGCTGGGCGGGAGTGGCACGGAATTCGAACGGCTGTCCGGGACCGGATACGAGGGGGGATGGTTCATCCAGCAGAAACCGAAGGTGCCCGGGACCAATTCGACCCTGTACCAGCATCGCGCCTTCAACGGCACGCCGAGCTCGCAGTATCACGCGGAGGTGGCGCTTCGCTGCGGAACCCAGAACGCGCAGGCCTGCACCGTCACCATCCGCGTGGTCGCCTTCCCGGCTACGGGCAAGGAGGTCAGCCGCGGGAAGGTGGTCACGGTGCCTCGGGACAACGTCTGGCGCGTGTACGAGTTCGATCCCTCCGCCCACGGCATCACCCACAAGTTCGCGCGTCTCAGCACAGTGACGACCTCGACGATCAACGTGGACGCTGCGTTTCTCAGCGGCCCGTTCGGCGGGCCCTGACCGGAGGAGGTGAACGATGGAGCTGCTCGTGCTGCTCCTGGTGTACGCGGCGCTCGGGATGATCCTGTGGTTCATCATCTACAGTGCCGTCAAGGCAGCCATCCGCGATGCGAACGATCCCGACCGGCCGCGCCGTCGCTTCCTGGACCTCGGATCGAGGCGGAACCAGGCCTGAAGGCGCGAAGGACGGCACCCCCGTATGCTGAGCAGGGGGCGGTAGCT
>JACDCJ010000143.1 GCA_013817655.1 Actinosomnolentus pattersoniae (SeqCode) | reverse complement strand
CCTTGCGGCCGGTCCGTTCCGACACCACGCCGCGCCACGGCGCAGCGGAAGGAACGGCGCCTGCCCTTTTGGCTCGAGTCATCGCCATCGCGAATCAAAAGGGAGGCGTCGGCAAGAGCACGACCGCGGTGAATCTTGGAGCCTGCCTCGCCGACGCCGGGAGGAGAGTACTCGTGGTGGACCTGGACCCCCAGGGAAACGCCTCGACCGGCCTCGGGATAGACCCTCGCGACCGAGAACCCAACACGTACCACGTCCTGGTCACGGGCAGCGCGATCAGGGACGCCATCGTGGACACCAGCGTTCCGGGGCTGTGGGCCCTCCCCTCGACGATCGATCTCGCAGGCGCCGAGATCGAACTCGTCAGCCAGTTCTCACGGGAGGGCCGCTTGGCACGCGCCCTGGACGGGATCAGAGGGGAATACGATTTCGTGCTCCTGGACTGCCCGCCTTCACTCGGCTTGCTCACCGTGAACGCGCTTACCGCGGCCGACGAGCTGCTCGTGCCGATCCAGTGCGAGTACTACGCTCTCGAAGGTCTGGGTCAGCTGTTGAAGAACGTTCGTCTCGTGCAGCAGAACGTCAATCCGCACCTCCGGCTGGCGGGAATCGTCATGACCATGTTCGACGGCCGAACCAAGCTATCGGAGCAGGTCGTCAGGGAGGTGAGGGCGTATTTCGGGGATCGTGTGTATGATACTGTCATACCTCGGTCCGTGCGCCTGTCCGAGGCGCCTGGATACGGGCGGCCGATCACACAGTACGACCCCGGCTCGCGTGGGGCGGAGGCGTACCGCCATGTCGCGGCGGAGCTGCTCGCGCGCCCGTCCGGGGACGAGGTGGGCATCCTCGGAACCCTCCCACATGGCCCCGAGCGCCCAGGGCGCTCGGCTGCCCCCGAGACGCCGGCGCCCACGGGACGGGACCGTTCGCCAACCCACTCCTCCGAGCCATGGGAGACCGCGTCGGAGACGACTAGCCAGTGGAACGCCGGGGTGACCGAAGGAGGTGGCTCGTGAGACGTGGAGGGCTGGGGCGAGGCCTGTCATCCCTCATACCGGGGGCCGCCCAGGAGACTGGCCTGCTCGAGGTGCCCGTCAGCGCGATCGCCCCCAACCCGCGGCAACCGCGTCTCGACTTCCCCGAGGAGTCGCTCACTGCCCTCGCTCGCTCGATCCGCGAGGTGGGCGTTCTGCAACCGGTTGTGGTGCGGATCCGTGACGGGGGGTACGAGCTTGTCGCTGGTGAGCGCCGCCTGCGAGCGGCGCGGCTCGCCGGGCTGGCCACGATCCCCGCAGTTGTGCGTGAGGGAAACGACACCGAATCGTTGCGCGAGGCCCTCATCGAGAACATCCACCGGGAGGATCTGGCGCCCCTGGAACTCGCCGCCGCGTTCCAGGAGCTGCTCGAGGAGCTGGGCGTCACCCAGGAGACGGTGGCCGAGCGCCTGGGGTATTCGCGCGCGCACGTCGCGAACACGATCCGGCTGCTGTCGTTGCCCGGGGATGTTCAGCGCCTCCTGGCGGAAGGAAGGATCCAGGCAGGTCACGCTCGTGCGCTGCTGAGCCTTCCGAATGACGAAGCGCGTTCGGCCGTGGCGATGCGCGTTGCGGCGGAGGGGTTGTCGGTTCGTCAGGTGGAAGAGCTCGTTCGCTCCTACGAGGAGCCGGGAGTTGCTCGGCTACGCCCCGGGAGGGCCGCCCCGGACCCGTCCTTCGCGGAGGTGGAGGAGATCCTGTCTGAGCAACTCGCGACGCGTGTCCTGGTGAACATGGGTCGCCGGAAGGGTCGAATCGTGGTCGAGTTCGGGTCCAGGGACGACCTGGATCGGATCGTGTCCGAGATCGTCGGGTCGGGCCCGGGCATGGCCCCCGACTAGCGCGGTCGCGAGCGTCCGCCTGATCCGCGAGGAGTCAGGATGCGCCTCGAGGTTCCCACTCCCGAAGAGATCGCCCGGACGGCGAGGGGATTCGGCCTCGGCATGCTTCTGGGGGTGGCTCTCTGCTTACTCGCGGGAGGCGGTCGCGGAAGAGGCTGAGGCGGTGCCGTGCGGAGTTGGGTCCGCGCCCGGCAGCCCGAAGAAGCGTTCGATCCCGTCGGCGACGGCCGAAGCCACCTGGCGCCGAAACAACTCCTGACCGAGCCGCGCCTCCTCGTCGGGGTTCGTGAGGAAGCAGGGCTCGATCTCGACGGCCGGCATCCGGGTCTCCCGCAGCAACGGCGTCGAGGTCGCGTGCGAGCGAAGATCGGCGAGGCCGAGATCGTTCGTGAGCCGGTCGAGGATGAGATCCGCGAGCCGCTGCCCCGGGCCCGAGGACCAGTCCCCGGTCCCGTAGTAATACGTGGAAGCGCCGAAGGCCCGCGGATCATCGTGCGAGTTCAGATGGAAGGACACCAGCAATGCCGCGCCGAGGCGGTTCGCCTGGCTCGCCCTTTCTCCCTCGGGGGGATTCGCGTCCCCAGCACGCAGGAGGAAGGGGTCGGCCTCGCGGGACCGGAGTTCCGCGACCAGAGAAGCGGCGAGGAGGTAGGAGGCCCGCGCCTCTGTGACGCCGCCGGGCCCGGCGGCGCCGGGGTCTCCCGGGCCGTGGCCGGCATCGACTGCGATCACCGCCCCTCTAAGGCCGCCCGACATCCGGCGCAGCGCCTCCGCCTCCCGGACGGTGGCCCGGCCAGGTCCCGGCCCGACTGGACGTAACCGGCGGAGGGCATGGATCGTCGTCCGCCCCGCAATGCCGTCACCGGACATACCGACGTTGCGCTGAAACTCCAGGACCGCCCGCCCGGTTCGCTCCCCGAAGATCCCGTCCTCGCGGCCCGCGTCGAAGCCGAGGAGGTTCAGATGAGCCTGGAGAGCTCGGACGTCATCCCCTCGGAGGAAGGGATATCGGAGGTAGAGCGCTCGGTCGCCCATCGTGAAACCGGCCTCGACCAGCTCGTTCCACGTGTCGACGCCCACGAGCCCGTCCACGCGGAGTCGGCGACGCTGCTGGAAGGCACGGACGGCGTCCTCGGTGCTCGCGCCGAACTCGCCGTGCTCCTCCGGCTCGAGGACATACCCGAGCACCGCAAGGCGGGTTTGCACATCACGAACGGGCTCTCCCCGCGCGCCGCGACCCATAGTCGACATGGCCGACATTGTGACCGCTCGTGCGGGCCGCTCGCCGAACGACCAGGATCAGGCGGCGAAGTGCGGCTCGATCTCCCGCAGGATCGCCTCCTTGCCCCTGGCGCCCACCACGCGGGCCTTCTCCTGGCCGTCCTTGAAGACCACGAGGGTGGGGATGGAGAGGATGCCGTACCTCATGGCGATCTCCTGGTTGTGGTCGATGTTGACCTTCACGGTCTTCAGGCGCTCGGCGTTCTCGCGGGCTATCTGCTCGACCACCGGCGATACCGTGTGGCAGGGCGTGCACCATTCCGCCCAGAAGTCCACGAGCACGGCGCGGTCGGCCTGAAGGACCTGCTCCTGGAAATCCTTGTCTTCCACTTGTATGACCTTATCAGACACAGAGGCTCCTTTCGCTCGGCCGCCCCAAGGCCGGCCGACGTAATCCTTCAACGTCCGGTAGGCCCCATCCTATTCCCCTGGAGGGGGCGCCAGCCCCAGGTAGAGACGGTCGGCCGCGGCCCGCCAGGCTTCGGTGTCGCCGCTGGCCGCGAGCGCATCCAGTGCCCGCTGGGCAGCTCCCTGCCGGGTGACCGCCTCGGTGTAGAGCGACACGAGAAGGGGGTAAGGGTTGGTCCACTCACCGCCGTGTTGAACGCCGAAATGCAGGTGCGGAGGGAACTCGTCTCGATGCCCCTCCGACCCGTAGCCCGTGCTGCCGACTCGCCCCAGCAGCCGACCGGGGGTGACGCCGGAACCGACCACGATGCCGGACCAGACGCTCGAAAGATGCGCGTAGAGGTAATAAGCGCCGTCGTCGCCCCGCACGCCGACCCGCTGGCCGGAATAGAACGTCCAGCCGACGTTCTCGATGACGCCCGACGTCATGGAGACGACGGGCGCGCCTGTCTCGGCCCCGATGTCGATGCCCTCGTGGACGCCGACAAGGCGCCACTCGCCCGCGACGAGTCGCAGACGCGGCGCATGCCAGCTATTCAGGATGCGGAGGAACGATAAGTAGTTTGATCGGGCGACGGGGAAGGCCCTGTGGCCGAGGACCACAGGGCGGTAGTGGGCGGGCCCGGGCGTGAGTGACGGGGCCGCGGTCACAGGCATCACGCCGCCTTGAACCGGCACGGGAACCGTGCTGGCCGAGCGGGCCGGAACGGCCGCGCGTGCGGGTGGGCCGGCCACCGAGACGAGCGAGAGAACGAGGGCCACGCGGACCGCCCTCGCCTTGTACACGGACACGCGACCTCCGGTCATCCGGAGAACGCTACCGATCGGGCGACCGAACAAACCAATGGAGGCGTGGGCGTCAGTGGCCGGAGGCCTCGAGGAACCGCTCGGCGTCCATCGCCGCGCGGCACCCCATGCCCGCAGCCGTGATCGCCTGGCGGTACACGAAGTCGACGACGTCCCCGGCAGCGAAGACGCCCTTCACACTTGTAAGGGACGTCGGCTCGCGTACGGCTACATAGCCTTGCTGCATTTCGAGCTGCCCCTCGAACAGCGAGGTGTTGGGAGTGTGCCCGATGGCGATGAAGACACCCGCGACCGGCAACTCGCTGACGGTTCCCGAACCAGCGTCCCTCAGGCGAACGCCGGACACCTGTCCGTCACCGAGCAAGTCTTCGACCACCGAGTTCCAACGGAAGTCGATCTTGTCGTTCCCGAAGGCCCGCTCCTGCATGATCTTCGAGGCCCTGAGTGCGTCGCGCCGATGCACGACGGTGACCTTGGTGGCGAACCGGGTGAGGAAGATGGCCTCTTCCATGGCTGAGTCGCCCCCCCCAACCACGATGAGCTCCTTGCCCCGGAAGAAGAACCCGTCACACGTGGCGCAGGTGGAGACCCCTCGCCCGAGGAGTCGACGCTCCGACTCGATCCCGAGCATCTTCGCCGAAGCGCCAGTCGCGATGATCAAGGTTCGCGCTCGCCATTCCTCGTCACCGGACCAGACGCCGAACGGACGGGTGGAGAGATCCACCTTCGTGGCTTCCTGGTGAAGCAGCTCGGCTTCGAACCGCGCCGCTTGCTTCTCCATCTTCTCCATCAACTCGGGCCCGAGAACCGCGTCGGGGAAGCCGGGATAATTCTCGACCTCCGTG
>JACDCJ010000142.1 GCA_013817655.1 Actinosomnolentus pattersoniae (SeqCode) | reverse complement strand
GCTCGGGCCGAACGGCGCCGGCAAGACCACCACCGTCGAGATCCTGGAGGGCTTCCGGAGCCGGGACGGGGGAGAGGTCGCCGTCCTCGGGCACGATCCGAGTAGCAGGTCGCGCCGGCTGAGGTCACGAATGGGGATCGTTCTGCAATCGACCGGGATCGACCCCTATCTCACCGTCGCCGAAACGATCGATCTCTACCGTGCGTACTATCCGCACCCGCGACCGGTGGACGAGGTCGTCGATGTCGTCGGCCTCCGGGAGAAGCGGAATTCCAAGGTGAGCAAGCTCTCCGGGGGCCAGCAGAGGCGGCTCGACGTGGCCATCGCCCTCGCTGGCGACCCGGAGCTGCTGTTCCTGGACGAGCCGACCACCGGGTTCGACCCATCAGCCCGCCGCAACGCCTGGGAAGTGGTCAAGAACCTCGCCGGGCTGGGCAAGACGGTCTTCCTGACCACTCACTACATGGACGAGGCTCAGTACCTGGCCTCCCGGGTGGCGGTCATCGCGGCGGGCGAGATCGTCGCCGAGGGCCCTCCAAGCTCGCTGGGCGGACGCGACACCGCCGCAACCATCATTCGTTTCCGGCTTCCCGAGGGTTCGGAGGTACCCGAGACGCTTCGGCCGTCGGCAACCCGGTCGAACGGGATGATCGAGGTGCGAACGCAGGACCCGACCCGGACGCTTCACGAGCTCACCGGCTGGGCTCTCGAGCGAAACGTCTCACTGGATGGCCTTGACGTCACGCGCCCTTCCCTGGAGGAGGTCTACCTTGACCTCACCGGAGGAGAGGCCGGCAAAGAGGAGGCCTGATGAGCGACGTCGGTCTCGCGCTCAGGCAGATCCGGTTCACGAACAAGACGTTCTGGCGGAATCCGGCCTCGGCGTTCTTCACCTTCGTATTCCCGCTCATGTTCCTCGTCATCTTCACCGCGTTGTTCGGCAACGACACGCTGACGGTCTTCGGCAGGGAGATAAGCACCTCGACTTTCTACGTGTCGGCGATCGCCGCGTTCTCCATCATCACGGCGACCTACACGAACCTCGCCATCAGCGTGACCTTCCTGCGTGACCAGGGGATCCTGAAGCGCACCCGGGGTTCACCCCTGCCGGCCTGGGTTTACCTGTTGGCTAGGATCGCCCACGCGATCCTGATGGCGCTCCTGCTGGTGGCGATCGTGGCGGCGTTCGGGGCCGCGTTCTACGACGCCGAGATCCCGACCCGCACCCTCCCCGCCTTCATCGCCACGATCATCGTTGGTGCGGCCAGCTTCTCGGCCATGGGGCTCGCGCTGACCTCAGTGATCCCGAACGCCGACGCCTCCCCGGCCATCGTGAACGCCTCGATCTTGCCCCTGCTCTTCATCTCCGGCGTCTTCATCCCGATCCAGGACGAGAACGCGTGGTACGTGACGCTGGCGGACGTCTTCCCGGTCCGGCCCTTCGCCGAGGCGATGAGCGCCGCGTACTTCTCGCCCACCGGCACGGGATTCCGCGGCTTCGACCTGTTGGTCGTCGGGCTCTGGGGGCTGGCAGGCCTCCTCCTAGCGATCCGTTTCTTCTCATGGGAGCCCCGCCGGTAGCCAGATCGCTCCGGGTTCACTTGACGCCCCACGAGCGTGATACGCTCCGCCGAGGTGCTCGGGAGGAGAGAGCCTTCCGAGCGCCAAGACAGCCCTGGAGAGGGAGGATCGCGCCGATGAGGAGAGTAATTGCTGTGCTCGCCGTTTCCGTCCTCGCGCTGACCGCATGCGGGGAGGAGGAGCCGACCGTCACCGGAGGTACCGGCGCCGACCCCTGCGCCCCACCCCCACTCAAGCAGGCGGGCGTGCTGACCGTGGCTGCGGAGCACCCCTACTACGAGCCGTTCCTCATCGGCGAGCAGGCCAGCCCCACCGGCTTCGAGGCCGACCTCATCAACGGCATCGCCGAGCGGATGGGCGCGGACAGTGTGGAGTGGGTGAATATCGCCTTCGACCAGCTCTACGCCCCGGGACCGAAGGAGTGGGACGTCGGGGTCAGCGAGATCACGATCACGGAGGAGCGCGACGCGGCCGTTGACTTCAGCGAGCCGTACTTCGAGGCCAACCAGGGCATCCTCGTGAGGGCGGACAGCGAGTTCGCCTCGGCGACGAGCGCTGAGGACCTCGCCGACGCCAGGTTCGGAGCCGAAGCGGGGACGACAGGCCTGGCCTACGTCGAGGAGAACGTCCAGCCGACCCAGGAAGTGAGCCAGTTCGACACGACGGACATTGCTGCCGCGGCCCTCAAGTCCGGAACGATCGACGTGCAGGTGATCGACGTCCCGATCGCGATCGGGATCCGGGACACGTCGGCGGACGTGGAGCTCGAGGTGATCGGCCAATTTCTAACCAACGAGGAGTACGGGCTCGCCATGGAGGAGGGGACCCCGCTCAAGGAGTGCGTTGACGCGGCCATCGTCGAACTGAAGGACGAGGGGATCCTCGACGATTCCCAGGCGGAATGGTTCCCGGGAAGCACGGACCTGCCGGTCTTCGAGTAGCCCGCAGCGTGTGACCACCTCCCCGGGGGAGATCGCGCAGGTTCAGCCGCCCTCGGCGCCCGCGCCGCCCCCGCTTGGGACGCGCCGTTCCCGGATGCTCGGTGGCAGGCGCGCCGTGTGGGTCTCCGCGGTCAGCACGCTCGCGTTCTTCGTCGTGATCGTGGTCCTCGTGGCGAACGCGCCCGGCGCGGATGTCGTGCGGCGAGGGTTCTTCGCC
Source organism: Actinosomnolentus pattersoniae (SeqCode) (assembly GCA_013817655.1). Taxonomy (GTDB): domain Bacteria; phylum Actinomycetota; class UBA4738; order UBA4738; family UBA4738; genus JACDCJ01. The sequence continues at coordinate 2,487 of JACDCJ010000142.1, read as the reverse complement.
CCCGAGCACCTGCGCGGGGCGTTCCCCGACGTCGCGGTCAAGTTCTTCCTCGTGAATGCCCAGATGTTCCTCATGGCCGAGGTCCTCGTGCTGATTTTCGGACTGCTGCTGGCCGTCTTGCGAAGCCTCCCCGGGCCCGTGATGTTCCCACTCCGGCTGGTAGCGATCGCCTACATCGACTTTTTCCGCGGCATGCCCCTGCTGCTGTGGCTGTTCATCGTTGCGTTCGGGTTCCCGGGGCTCGGCATCCGGGGGATCTCCGGCCTGTCGCAGTTCAGCTACGGGGTGATCGCCCTGACCATGGTGTACTCCGCCTACGTCGCCGAGGTCTACCGGGCCGGGATCGAATCCGTCCACGAAAGCCAGACGTCCGCAGCCCGGTCGCTGGGGCTCTCCAGCGGGAAGGCACTGCGGTTCGTCGTCCTTCCTCAGGCGATTCGTCGTGTGATCCCCCCCCTGCTCAACGACTTCATCGGCCTCCAGAAGGACACCGCACTCGTGGCCGCCATCGGCCTCGTGGACGCGGTACGAACCGCCCAGGGGTACAGCACGACGCACTTCAACTTCGCGGGCTACGTAGTCGCGGCGATCCTGTTCGTCGCCATCACCATCCCGCTGGCCCGGCTAACCGACGTCCTGCTGGCCCGGCAGCAGCGCCGCACCCAGGCGGGGGGTGGCCGGTGAGCGGTGTAGTGAACGGCGAGGTCCTCCGGCTCGAAAAGGTCCACAAGTCCTTCGGAAAGCTCGAGGTGCTGAAGGGGATAGACCTCTCTGTCGCGGACCACGAGGTTATCTGCCTGATCGGCGCATCGGGCTCCGGAAAGTCGACGATGCTCAAGTGCGTGAACCTCCTCGAACCGGTGAACTCGGGGCGCATCGTCGTCGAGGGCGAGGAGATCACCGCGCCGGGAGTGGACGTCAACAGGATCCGGCGGCACATCGGGATCGTCTTCCAGGCGTTCAACCTCTTCCCCCACATGACGGTCATGCGGAACATCACCCTGGCGCCGACCGAGGTGCTGGGGCACTCCAAGAAGCGGGCGCAGAGCGAGGCCGAGGAGCTGCTTCGGCGTTTCGGCCTCCTCGACAAGAAGGACGAGTATCCGGATCGCCTGTCGGGGGGTCAGCAGCAGCGCGTGGCGATCGTAAGGGCGCTCGCGATGAACCCCGACATCATGCTCTTCGACGAGGTCACGAGCGCCCTGGACCCCGAGCTGGTGGCCGAGGTCCTGAACGTCATCCGTGGACTCGCCGAGACGGGGATGACCATGGTCATCGCGACTCACGAGATGGGCTTCGCCCGCGACATCGCGAACCGGATCTGCTTCCTCGACGCCGGCCGCATCCTGGAGGAGGGTCCGCCGGAGCAGATCTTCAGCTCCCCGCGCGAGGAGCGGACCCAGCGGTTCCTTCAGCGCATCATCGAGGCCGGCCGCCTGTAAGAATCGAGACGTGCCGCCGTTCAAGGTCGTCTCTGACTTCGCGCCATCCGGCGACCAGCCGCAGGCGATCGACCTCCTCGCCGAGGGGGTCGTCCGGGGAGACGATTATCAGACGCTGCTGGGGGTGACCGGGACCGGGAAGACCTTCACCATCGCCGGCGTCATCGAACGGGTGCAGCGACCCACGCTGGTGATCGCGCCGAACAAGTCGCTGGCCGCGCAGCTCGCGAACGAGTTCCGCGAGTTCTTCCCGCACAACGCCGTCGAGTACTTCGTGTCCTACTACGACTACTACCAGCCCGAGGCCTACGTGCCCCAGACGGACACGTACATCGAGAAGGACTCGTCCATCAACGACGAGATCGAGCGGCTGCGCCACTCGGCCACCGCGGCGCTGCTGACCCGCCGAGATGTCATCATCGTCGCGTCCGTGTCCTGCATCTACGGACTCGGCTCCCCCGAGGAATACATGGGGCAGATCCTGCGGGTGCACCGGGGAGTTCCACTCGACTACGACTTCGCCGTCCAGCGGCTGGTCGATATCCAGTACCAGCGCAACCAGTCGAACTTCGTCCGGGGCAAGTTCCGCGTCCAGGGAGACACCATAGAGGTCTTCCCCGCGTACGACGAGATGGCCGTGCGGATCGAGATGTGGGGGGATGCCGTCGAGCGCATCCTCCGGATGGACCCGCTAACTGGCGAGATCGTGAAGGAGCTGGACGAGATCACCATCTATCCGGCGACGCACTACGTCGCCTCCGAAGATCGGATGAAGCGGGCGATCGTCGGCATCGAAGCTGAGCTGGCCGAGCAGTTGCATCGCCTCGAGACCAAGAGCAAGCTCCTGGAGGCGCAGCGGCTCCGGATGCGCACGAACTACGACCTGGAGATGCTCCGCGAGGTGGGCTTCTGTTCGGGGATCGAGAACTACTCCCGCCACATCGACGGACGGGCGGCCGGTACGGCCCCCTACACGCTCCTCGACTACTTCCCCGACGACTGGCTCTGCGTCATCGACGAGAGCCACGTAACGGTACCTCAGCTC
>JACDCJ010000141.1 GCA_013817655.1 Actinosomnolentus pattersoniae (SeqCode) | reverse complement strand
ACGAGCCGATGATTCGGACGGTACGGCCGCCCCGCGCCGCCGGCGCCGGCGTGGCGGTCGAGGCCGATCGCGTTCACGGACGAATGCATCGAACGGAACCGCTGGGGAAGCGCCCGCGGTCGAAGCGCCCTCGGTGGCGTCCGCCGTGGGTGCGGGGGAGGACTCGCAGGAAATCTCCTCCGCTGGTGCTGCGGAACCGGCCACTCGACGTCCCCGTCGCCGGCCCGCCCGGCTCGCCGCCGAGGACTCGGAAGGGGCGACCGTCAAGCGCGCCGCCAGAGGGGGCACGCGGAGGAAGAAGGCGCCCGAAGAGCCGGATTCCGCGACCGGTCCCATCCTCGAAGCGGAAGTGGCCGCTGCGAAGGCGACCGAGCGGCCCACCCGCACCCGACGCGTTCGAGGCGTCGGCCGTCGGCGCCGGGAGCCGGACCGAGTCATTCGCCGGCACGCCGACAAGACGATGCTGATTACGGAGGTGGGCGAGCGGGATCAGATCGCGGTGCTCGAGGACGGGGTCCTGGTGGAGCACTACATCACTCGGTCGGGCGCGCGATCCATGGTCGGGAACATCTTCCTCAGCAAGGTGCAGAACGTGCTGCCGGGAATGGAGGCGGCTTTCCTGGACCTCGGCAGAGGCCGCAACGCAGTGCTATACGCCGGCGAGGTCTCCTACGACGAGGAGATCGACGGCCAGACGCCTCGAATCGAGCACGTGCTGAAGGCCGGCCAGAAGGCGCTCGTCCAGGTGACGAAGGATCCGATGGGAGGAAAAGGCGCCCGACTCACACAGGAGATCAGCCTTCCGGGCCGATACCTCGTCCTGGTGCCCAAGTCGCAGGTCTTCGGGGTGAGCCGGCGGCTGCCCGACGCGGAGCGCACGCGGCTGAAGGACATCTTGAAGAAGCTGAAGCCCCCGGAGCATGGACTCATCGTCCGAACCGCGGCAGAAGACGCCTCTGCCGCCGACCTGGAGGCGGACCTCACCCGCCTCACCGAATCATGGGCCGAGATCGAGAAGAGCTCCAAGCGCGGCAAGGCCCCGCGGGTCCTCTATGAGGAGCCCGAGCTCACGGTGCGGGTGGTCCGCGACCACGTGACCGAGAGCGAGTTCAAGGAGATCGTGACCGACTCGGAGGCCGTCCTCGAGCGGGTGGCCGAGTACCTCGCAAAGGTGGCGCCCGACCTCGCATCGAAGGCCCGCTTGCACGACGGGAAGCTGCCCATGCTGGAGGAGTACCGGGCGCTCGAGCAGATCCACAAGGCTCTCGACCGGAAGGTCTGGCTGTCCTCGGGCGGCTATATCGTCATCGACAAGACGGAGGCGCTCACCGTCATCGACGTGAACACCGGCAAGCACGTGGGCAAGGCGAACCTCGAGGAGACCGTCACCCGGACCAACCTGGAGGCGGCGGAGGAGATCGCACGGCAGCTCCGCCTTCGTGACATAGGCGGCATGATCGTCGTCGACTTCATCGACATGCTGTTCGAGCGGAACCGGGGCAAGGTCATAGAGACGATGAAGGATGCGATGGCCCAGGACAAGACACGCTCGCAGGTCTTCGACATCAGCCCGCTGGGGCTCTTGGAGATCACTCGCAAGCGCGTGTCGGCCGGCCTGCTGGAGTCCTTCTCCGAAACCTGCCCGACCTGCGAGGGCCGGGGGATCGTGCTGACGCACAAGCTCTGATCCTTCGTCCGTTGGGGTCCGACCAGAGATACCCGTCCGATACGATGAACGCCGACGAACGGAAAGGAAGATCGCGATGTATGCGGTGATCAAGGCGGGTGGAAAGCAACACAAGGTGAAGGCCGGGGACGTCATCGAGATCGAGCTCGTGAAGGGCGCCGACGAGGACTCGGTCAAGTTCACGCCGATCCTCGTCGTGGACGACGACGGGGCCACGCACTTCGGGAAGGATCTGGGGCGGGCGGTCGTGAAGGGAAAGCTCCTCGGCGAGCAGAAGGGGGAGAAGGTCAAGGTCTTCAAGTACAAGTCGAAGACCGGCTACGCTCGCCATCAGGGCCATCGCCAGAACTACACCCTCGTAGAGATCCAGGACATCTCTCTCGGCAGGCCGGCGCGGTCCAAGGCAGCCTCGAAGGAGGCAGCTTCGACGGATGAGGCCACGGCGACGCCATCGAGCGAGGAAGCGGGCGCGAAGACCCCGGCTTCCTGAAGCCCTCTGTTACCCTAGCTCCCGTTATGGCTCACAAGAAGGGCGCCGCCGCCTCGCGCAATGGTCGTGACTCCAAGTCCAAACGGCTTGGGGTGAAGCGCTTCGCGGGTCAGGACGTGCCGGCCGGCTCCATTCTGGTTCGCCAGCGTGGCACGAGGATCCATCCCGGAGCCGGCGTGGGTCGGGGGAGCGACGACACGCTCTTCGCTCGCGTTCCGGGCATCGTCGAGTTCTCGTCCTCCCGCGGGCGCCGGTTCGTTTCGATCGTCGGGCAGTAGCCCCTCATCGGCGGCCGCTCCGCGCGTCGTCGATCCTGCGGACCCACTTCTTTATCTCAGGCTTCTTGTCCGGGTTCGAGCCCATGAGCTCGACGATGGCCGCGCGTTTCGCGGACCGGCGCTTCCCGAGGCGCGGGCGTACCGGCACGGCGAGGCTCGGAGGCTCGACGAAATAGAAACCCACCACTCGTGGCTCCTCGGTCCGGCTGAGCAGGATCTCGAGCACCGGACTTCCAAGGACCCGGTGGGCCCGGCGTATCTCTTCGAGTGGGATGGCGGTGTGCCACCTGGCGTCCTCGTCGGGCCGGAAGATCAGCCGGTCGAGCCCGAGGGTCAGCTCTCCCCGGACACCATCCCTCCCGGTGCGCCGGTCGATCATCCACACCGTGCTCGAGAGCGTCTCCACCTAAGTCGAGCGTAGCGCGGGCGAAGTCGCAGCGCGGGCAAATCGCAGCGCGGGCGAAGGGTCAGGGCGGCCGAGTCTCGGAAGGGCCAGCCGGTTCGCCTCCATAATCTCCCCATGCTCGTTGACGAGGCAACGGTGTCGGTACGAGGAGGGGACGGGGGAGCGGGCAGCGCCTCGCTACGGCACGAGCCCTACAAGCCGCGGGGTGGCCCGGATGGCGGCGACGGCGGCCGGGGAGGCGATGTCGTGCTGCAGGTGGACCGGTCCGCGTTCGACCTCGCCTCGTACGCCGATCGTGGGCGGCACCGGGCGGCGAACGGAGGGCCGGGGGGCGGCAACAGGCGGCACGGCGCCGACGGAGACGACCTGATCCTTCCCGTGCCCGATGGAACGGTGGTCTTCGACGAACGAGGGTTTCTGGCTGATCTCGTGGGTCACGGCACGAGCGTCCTAGCCGCTCGGGGGGGTCGGGGAGGCCGGGGAACCGCCAGACTCGCCTCCCCGCGCAACCGCGTCCCTCGCACCGCCGAGCCCGGAGAGCTGGGCGAGGAGCGCCGGCTGAATCTGGAGCTTCGCCTCGTCGCTGACGTGGGGCTCGTGGGGCTGCCGAATGCCGGGAAGTCGACTCTGCTCTCCCGGCTCACGGCCGCTCGACCGAAGATCGCGGACTACCCCTTCACGACGCTTCATCCCAACGTCGGCATGGCCGGTGAGGACGAGCGCTTCGTCGTTGCCGATGTTCCGGGCCTGATCGAGGGAGCGTCTCGCGGCAGGGGCCTCGGGCTCACGTTTCTTCGCCACATCTCGAGATGCCGCGCGATCGTGTACGTGCTCGACCTCACCGGGAACCCGGAAGGCGACCTGGCGGTTGTCCGGGCGGAGGTGACGGCGTTCGACCCGAGCCTCTCCGCACGGCGCTCGATCGTCGTGGGCACCAAGTCGGACCTGCTCTCCGAGTCCTCGATCCCGCTGGGCGTCGACCTCGCCGTGTCGGGTGTCACGGGTGAAGGCATCGAGGAGCTCACGCGGCGGCTGCGCGAACTGGTCCAGGCGTCTCGCGCCGAGGAGCCGGAGCGAGCTCCGTTCGTCGTCCTGCGGCCGGGCCGGGAGTTCTTCGTCGTCCGGCGGCAGGGAGATCGCTACCGGGTGTCCGGTCCACGGGTGGAACGCTGGGTCGCGGAGGTCGACATGGACGACGAGGGGCAGGTCGCCGATCTGCAGCGTAGGCTCGTTCGGTCCGGCGTCGAGCGCCGGCTCGCCGACGCGGGTGCTCGCCGGGGCGACGAGGTCGTCATCGGGAACACCGCGTTCGATTTCGAACCCGGCCCCGCTCCGGCGGGTCGTCGGGAACCGGAGGGAGAGGATGACGACGAAGCGTGAGCGCGCCGCCGAGGAGGATCTCGGCTGGCGGAACTTCGAGGACCTGCTGCAGACACTCAGCCCGGCCCAGATGCAGGAGCCGGGGTACACGCCCGAGGGCTGGTCGGTCAAGGACCTGATGGCGCACGTCGGCTGCTGGATGGCGGAGGCCGGACGGGAGCTGCAGCGGATGCGCGTGGGGACCTACGAGGACCGCCCCCTCCATGTGGACGCGATGAACCGCGAGTTCTACGAGGCGAACGTGGACCTCCCCCTTCCCATGATCCGAGCGGAGCTGTTCTCGTCCCGGATCCGGATGCTCCAGGAGTGGAACGCGCTCTCCGACGTGACCTCCGACGCGGAGGACTGGTTCGTGGAGTCCGGATCGAATCACTACCGTGAGCACGTCCCGCGGCTCCAGGAGTGGGCGGAGGAGCTTCGCGCGGGAGGCTAGGCCGCCCGTGACACCCGGTTGCCCGAGCGCCGGCCCGTAGAATCCGCTCAGTGCGAAACGCGACGCGCCTCGGGGTCATGGGCGGCACCTTCGACCCCCTGCACCACGGACACCTCGTAACGGCGGAGGAGGCCCTGTGGCAGTTCCACCTGGACGAGGTGGTGTTCGTCCCGACGGGACAGCCGTGGATGAAGGCCGATCGCGAAGTGTCGCCCGCGGAGCACCGCTATCTCATGACGGTGATCGCGACGGCATCGAACCCCCACTTCTCCGTCTCCCGGATCGAGGTGGACCGCGAGGGCCCGACCTACGCGGTGGACACGCTTCGCGAGTTGCGCCAGCAGCGGGCCGGGGACGTTGAGCTGTTCTTCATCACGGGGGCCGACGCCATGCTCGAGATCCTGCAGTGGAAGGATCCGGAAGAGGTCCTGGAACAGGCTCATTTCATCGCCGCCACTCGCCCCGGATACGACATCGCGAGGTTCGAGAAGGAGGCGCCGACCAGCCACCCGCGGGTCTCGGTAATGGACATCCCGGCGCTCGCGATCTCGTCC
>JACDCJ010000140.1 GCA_013817655.1 Actinosomnolentus pattersoniae (SeqCode) | reverse complement strand
AGTCGGGTACCAGGACAAGCCGTCCGCTCTCGAGGTCGTCGCGTGGGTCGGATATCTGATCGTGGCCGGGTTCTCCTTCTTCCGCCCCATCCCCGTCCGATCCTCGCCGGTCCCCGCCGGGGTCATCTCAGCCGGCGGCGCCACCCCGCCGGCACCTCGGCACTGAACTCCGTCTCCGACGCGCCGAGGAACTTGGCCAGGTCCCGAATGGCCCCCGCGACCTCCCGGCCCACCGATGCAGGCATGGGTGGCCCGGAGTCAAGGTGGACGGCGTTGATGACGAGCCGGCCCCGCCTTCGGTCCATCACCGGGTCGATGCGGCCGACCAGCCGGTCGCGCCACAGGATGGGCATCACGTAGTAGCCGTATCGGCGCTGGCTCCGCGGCACGTAGATCTCCAGACGGAAACGAAACCCGAAGAGCTCCTCGGTACGGCTTCGATCGCAGATCAGGTTGTCGAAGGGTGACAGCAGGGTTGTCCGCGGCTCGCACTCCTCCCACTCCCCCGCCCCCGCCAGCAGGCGTTCCATGAGGGAGAGGTCCTCTCGGTGGACGTACCAGGGCTCGGACGGGCGGGGATCGCCGGCCACTGCAACCCGGGAGACCCGCTTCTCCCGCTCCAGCGCCGAAAGCGCGGAGGCGAGGCCCGGGTAGCTTCCCCGGATGAAATGCTGGCTGATGTGCCGCGGCCGCGCGATGCCGAGAGCCCTCAGCGACCGCTCGGCGGCGCGGCGCACGACCTCGGGCCCCGGGAGGGCCCGTCGAGGGGTCCAATCCGGGAACCAGCGCTCCGACAGGTCCCACCACCTGGTGAGTCCGGATCGACCGGCAACGGTGATCGTTCCCGCGGCCCAGAGGAAGTCGAGCATCCGGCTGACGTTCCGCTCCGCCGTCCATCCGCTCGACTGCCAGCCGATTCGGGAGCGATCCTCGAAGTCCCTCGACCGGAGCGGTCCCTCGGCCCGCAGCCGCCTCAGGATGTGCCGGCGAAGGTCGCGATTGTCCTCCAGCCAGGTTCGAACCCTGCGCGACCACGCGGTGTCCCCTCTTGCGTACCGTCGCATGTGGGCGCGGTGGATCTGGAAGTCCTCGGTGAGCACGATGGAGGCCGCGTGCGCGAAGTACTCGAACAGCCGCCGCTCGCGCCATTGCAGGACCTCCAGCGCCTCGCGATCGAAGGGACCCAGCCGGCTCCAGAGGACCAGGAGGTGGCTTCTCGCCACGACCGCAATCGGGTCGAGCTGCACGCATCCCAGGTCCCGGGCGACGTCGAGCACCTGGTCGGGCGAGGGGGCCGGAACGCGCGAACCCGCTAGTCGTTGGCGCATGATGGCCATACGGCGAACCACCGTCGGCGAGACCGTCGGGAGGCGGGAGGACGGCACGGCCCGCGAGTCTACCGGGGCATCGCGACTCCACCGTCGTCTCTACGGGGCGCGGGAGGCACTCGAATTTCTTTGTCACTCTGCGGCTTTCTCGTCGGGAGGGTTCCATGGCTCTACCTGCGGATCTTCACGAATAGGGTTGCGGCCCAGATATTCTCGGCCGGTTGACACGGGTGAGAGGCCCTTGTTACCTTTCGGCCCGGTCCCGAGCGGCCGGACGGTCGAAGGATCGGACGGAACGCTCAGCGAGTTCGACGGGACGTGGGAGGACGCGAGTCCCTCCGCCGCCCCCTCGACCTCCCGAGAGTCTCCGACCGGTCGGTCGGCTCGGGTTGCTCGGGGCCAACTTTCGAGCGGGTCCGAGGTGCCGAGTAGATAACGCTCGCGTATGGGGAAGGCGCGAGCGGCTCCAAAGGCATCTCGGACCCGCTCTTGTCTCCCTCCCTGACCCGGTGTACCACGCGAAGCGAGCGGGTACCCTCGTCGGCATGAGCGAGGATCCGATGTCTTCTGCCCCCACAGATCCGCCCGACTCCGGGGAGAAGCCGCCTCCAGGTGAGGCGGCTTCCGGTGGGGCGGCTTCCGGTGAGGCGGCTTCGTCCGAGGACGATGCGCCTCTCGCGAAGGAGGGGGCGGTCGATCCCCAGCGCCTCTTGCGCATCGCCGGCATTACCCGCGAGGTACTCGAGGAGGCGAGACGCATCCGTCCCGAGGCGGGCGCGGTCCAGCATCTTCGGCAGGTCCACGGGCGAATCAGCGCGGAGCTCCGTGAGGCTCTCCCGCGGAAGCTGTACGAAGAGCTCGACGAGCTGACCCCGGATCCCGACCCGGGGGGCGCGACGCTCGAGGAGATGTCCATCGCCCACGCCGAGATCCTCGGATGGCTCGAGGGGCTGTTCCAGGGGACCCAGCTCGCGCTCCAGCTCCAGGCCGCTCAGGTGATGCAGGAGCGATCCCGGCGACCGCTGCCCCGGTCGGCCGACGAGACCGAGCCGCCCGACGGCCGCTACCTCTAACTCAGGGGTCTCGCTCTCCCCGCAGGATCGCGCCTTCCTCGATGGCGCGCACGGCGACGGGGCCCAGACGGCCATGCGGATCGTCCTGGGCTTGGCGCGCGCGATGGGGGCGGATCGGCTCCTAGACGTCAGGTCCGCGCACGTCGACGGGTGTCTCTACCAAGGGCAGGTGAGCCTCGACTTCGCCGAGCGACTCGTCGATGGAGGGGCTCGGGTCGCGATTCCGACGACCCTGAACGTGGGCGCTCTCGACCTCCTGCACCCCGAACGGTACCGAGGCGACCACGAGGCCGGGGAACGTGGCCGGCGCCTCATGGAAGCCTACGTATCCCTCGGCTGCCGCCCGACATGGACCTGCGCCCCCTATCAGCTCCCCGCGCGTCCGAGCTTCGGAGAGCACGTGGCGTGGGCGGAGTCCAACGCCATTGTGTTCGCCAACTCCGTCCTCGGAGCGCGCACCGAACGGTACGGCGACTTCATCGACATCTGTGCGGCCATCACCGGGCGGGCGCCGGATGCCGGGCTCCACAGGGCGGAGAAACGGCGAGGAGAGATCGTGTTTCGGATGTCCGGCGTTCCCGAACGACTCCTCCGCGAAGACGTGCTCTTCCCCGTCCTGGGTCACCTGGTCGGGAAGCGGGCGGGCACGATGGTCCCGGTGCTGGAAGGCCTCCCCCCCGCCACGACGGAGGACCAGTTGAAGGCACTCGGGGCGGCTGCGGCCTCGTCGGGGTCGGTGGCGCTGTTCCATGCCGTCGGGGTAACGCCCGAGGCGCCCTCTCTGTATGCCGCGCTGGGCGGGCGGCGGCCGGGGCACGAGGTCGAGGTCACCACCAGGGACCTTGTCCGCGTCCGAGACTCGCTCTCGACGGGAACCTCCTCCCGCCTTCGGGCCGTGAGCATCGGGACCCCGCACGCCTCCCTGGCCGAGTTCGAGAAGCTGATACACCTCCTCGCGGAAAGCCGGGTCAGGGCCGGCGTGGAGTTCTTCGTCTCCACCGGGCGGCACATCCTCCGCCAGATCGAGGACCGAGGGTGGCTCTTGGCACTCGAGGAGGCGGGCGTGAGAGTCGTGACGGACACCTGCACCTACGTCACGCCCATGATCCCACCCGGCACGGGGGTGGTGATGACCAACTCCGCCAAGTGGGCTCACTACGCGCCCGCGAACATCGGAGCCGAGGTCCTGTTCGCCAGCACGGCCGAGTGCGTGCGGTCGGCGGTGCTCGGAACCATTTGGCGGGACCCGGAGTTGTGGCCCGGTGAATGAGGATCGTGCCGAAGGCCGCACGCTCGTCCCCGGCTGGGCCTCCGGGGCCGCCATCGTGCTCGAGGAGCCGCTTTCCTTCTGGGGCGGCTTCGATCCGGTCACGGGTGCGGTGGTGGATCCGAATCACCCTCAGGCGGGCGCGGTCCTCACGAATCGCGTCCTGGTACTGCCCTCGGGTCGCGGCTCGAGCTCCTCGAGCAGCGTTCTGGCGGAGGCGATCCGTCGCGGCACGGGACCGCGAGCCCTCCTCCTTCGGCATCCCGACCCGATCCTGGCCGTGGGCGCCATGGTGGCCGCAGAGCTCTATGGCCGCTCATGCCCGGTCGTGGTGCTCGGGGCCGAGGACCACGACGCCCTGGGGGAGGGCGTCCTCGAGGTCGAGGCGGGACCGCATCGTGCGGTCGTACGTACCCCTTCTTAGGCCGCCTCGCGTTCGGCGGGTCAGGAGGCGAGGGCGAGCTCGGCCAGCCTTCGGCCGATCAGCGGCGCGAACTTGAACCCGTGACCGCTGCACGCGGACCCGACGACGACCGGTCCCCGCCGCTCCAGCACGAAGCCCTCGTCCGGCGTGTTCGTGTACAGGCAGGTCTCGACGAACCGTGGCTGGATCTCGGGCGATCGATACCGTTCGGCCACCCACGAGCGGAGCCGGCGGACGGAATCCTGGTTCGCTTCTCCCTCGTCGTCCGGATCGACATGGGGACCGGCGTGATGCTCCCCGGCCTTCAGGCCCTGCCCGGGACTGGGAAGCGCGTACACCGAAGGGGATCCCCAGTCCACCACCGGAGGGAGGGTATCGGCGCCGCCCACATCGAAGTACGCAACAGTCTCGCGAGAGGGGCTCGTCGGCAGGTCGATCCCGGCCCCAGCGAGCAACCCCCGGGCCCATGCCCCCGCCGTGACGACGGCCACCTCCGCCTCGACGGCCCTGCCACCGAGGTCCAGCTCGACCCGGTTGCCATCCACTCGCAGCCCGCCTACGCGGGCTCGTTCCTCGACCCGGGCGCCGCTCGCGCGAGCGCCCGCCAAGAAGGCCCGCACCGCGCGCTCGGCCGCCACGATGCCGGCATCGGGTTGGAACAGGACCCTGTCGCCCGGCGGAAAGGAGAAGGCGGGGAATCGGCGCGCCGCCTGACGTCCGCTCAGCATCTCGAAGCGTGCCCCGTGCGCCTCCAGCGCCGACACGTGCGCCTCGAGCGTGGGTCCCAGGTCGAGCCCGCCCAGCGTGGTGAGGAGGGGGCTTCCCGATTCCACCTCGAGTTCGCGCCACAGCTCGAGGGACTCCATCGCCATGGCAACGTACGCCGCCTCGTTGTACGAGTAGCGAAAGATGCGGGACGCTCCATGGCTCGACCCGCGCCGGTGCCCGATCTCGAACTGCTCGAGCAGCAGCACGTGCCGGCCGCTCCTCGCGACCGCCCGGGCCGTCGCGCACCCCATCACGCCGGCGCCAACGACCACGACATCGACGGCGGGCATGTGCTCTACCCTACGGGCTCGGCGTCCCACTCCGATTCCGACGCACCGCCGAGGGCAGCCAGGGCCAGGCACAGATCTTCAA